>JAQXRL010000150.1 GCA_029218505.1 Eubacteriales bacterium
CTCAGGGCTTTGGCTTGTCCAAATAGACTTTTTGGTAAGCTGGTGGGCGGGGAAGCAATCTCCCCGCCGCCTTCTCCAGATTTTGCTGGAATCCGGCGGATTCCGGCCGCATAATCTGCCAGGTTGCGATTTTTCCAGGGAAAAATCAGCATCCGTGGCCGCCGTGCACGCCGCCGTTCACGATTGGAATTCCAGTGGCCCCAAGCCCTAGAATGCCAGCAACACCCTCGCAGGCGCATAGACGGTCTGGCCTCTGCGCAGGTTGGTTGCTTACCGCCCGTGAAAGACGGGCCTTTCTCTTCCTTGCCACCCTGAAAAGGAGCATCGCCTTTCCCAAACATCGTCATCGGATCTCCCAACGTATCTTCGTCAAACTGGTGTCGGGGGGATTTTGTAAATACGGTCTTTAGCTTTTCGTTTGCAGTTGCCAGACCGCATCTCCATTTTCACAAAAGGAGTTTTTCTTTCATACGCACCCCTTAAACTTCCCCGCACCCTACGCCTGGCGCGGGTTTTCTTGGTACAAAAAAACGGCACGCGCTCTGCCCCTGCAGTCGCATACCGTTTTCTCCTCGCTTCAATTCTCCACCGGCGTCAGCCTGCCATGCAATACATATCGTGCATCCTGATACACATATGCACAGGTGGACAGCGTAATGACCTTGTCCTCCGGCGTGAGAGAGATTCCCGCGTCAAAATCCGATTTTTCCAACCGCGCCGCCAGCCATGCCTGGTAATCCTCTGCTCCCGAAAAAGCCATGGCGTAGGCGTCCGAATCAGCGGGCGCCGTATATCCTGCAAACAATTCCACGCGGTATTCGCCTTCCGGCACGATCAAATACATCACAGGATGGGCGTCATAATATTCCTGTTCCGCATATTTTTCAATGGAAGCCAACATGCTTCCATTTTTCATGTGATGCCCGTACACCACGTTGTTTTCCCCGGACCAGTCCGCCAATCCACGATAGTCCAGAAAAAGCGTGCCCGCGCTGTTTCGCGTTCCATCAAACATCCTGTTCAGATAGTATTGATTGTCGCTTCCCTGCACAATGGGATAATCGATCACGGTATCCGGCGAGTACAGCCATCCCACAATTTCCGAATTGATGCCGCGCAACACATCAAAGTTTACGGAAATCCCCGATCCCCGTGCCTCCAATGGCCGCAAAAAATCGTCCGGGCGCAGTTGTTCCTCCATTCGGGGTGGAGACGCCGGTTCTTCCTGCGCCGGTGTTGTCGTACAGACGGGCAGATCCTGTTCCTGACCCGTTACCGCCAATTCGGACAGCGCGCCATAGGTCTCTCCGCCACGACGATACTCCAGCCAAGTGTGAAGAATCTGCGCCGCAAAGTACACGACGCAGATTCCGCACAACGCGATCCCCAAATTCAACAACCAGCCGCTTCCACGCCTACGCTTCTTCATGGCTCTTTTTCTTGCGGCGAAGAACCAGCAACACAGCCAGAACCATCAGCGCAACGCCGAATCCAACGCCGTAAAGCCACAGATTCGCGTTATCGCCTGTCTTGGGCGTCGTGCTTTCAGGAACCTCTTCCACCGAAAACACCCAATGAATGTGTCCTTCCGTGTCCATATACTGATTATCCAGCGTCTCCGGAACGGAAAGCGTAACGGTAAGCTTGGCCGAACCATTTTGCTTGAACGTGCCTAACAACACGCGATCCTTCAACCCATCTTGTTCGCTGGCGGCGGCCTCAAAGATGGTCTTGGAACCATCCTGAACGACGCTCAGACGAAGTTGAGCAAGAAATTCCGCATATTGTTCCTCCACAGGTTCCGCTTGGAGGTAAACGCGTACCTGCTTTCCGGAAGTATTCTTCACTTCGATTTCCTGGATCAGCACATCGCCGGGCATGACGCCTTTGAAGGCTTGGAAAAGGTCGGTGTCCTCCGGGACGAACACAAACTTATCCGCGCCGCCGACATATGCAACGCCAGACCCGACGGCAAGCGCCGCCGCGCAGAAAACCGTCATCATCACGACGCACAGCGCCATGCAGGCGGTCGTTTTCATCCATCCGGCCTTTTTCATCAAAAGAACCTCCTCAAGCAACTGTTCTTTTATGCTTCAGACGGCCAACCCGTGGCGTCCATAACGCTTGTGCCGTTGTTGGCGGACTGAACCGCTTCAGCCTCTACGTCGATTACCACGGTTGCTTCCATGTAAGGATTTCCCATGTCCTCGTCAAACGTTACGCTGTCCAGCAAGCGCGTGGTAAACGTTCCCGGCGCGACGGCGTTGTTGTAATAATACCAGCCATCCGTGCCCTTGGTCCAATTGGTGGTGTCCAATTCCATTTCCAGATAGCTCAACAGTTCTGCAGCCGTTCCCGTGCTGCCATTGGCCAACACGGCGGAGGGCGTCAGCTTCACGCGTACATAAATATCGCACGCGCCTGTGTTTTGTACGTAGACGTTCTTGTCCTTTGTGTCGCCAGGCAGAATGCCGGAAATGCCGTTCGCGGGGAAGTCGACTTCTGTGCCGTTTTCAACCGTGGTGTCATACAGCTTCATGGCCAACTTGCCCGTGGTGATGATGTTCTTCGCAGTTCCCTCTGCGGTGAAATACGCCAACGTTCCGCCCGCCGCCAGCGCCACTGCGACGACGATCAATGCAATGGTAAATGCTCTTCTCTTCATGCTCTTTCCCTCAATTCTGTGTTTTGGATTTTTTCCGCCGGAAGAAGGCATGCCGGTTACGACATCCTTCTCCCGATCAGGCATTGTCTTGCTTCTTATGCATCAAACTTTGCGAAAGCCTGCGCCGCTGTCGTGAAGGAAGCATCGGTCTGGATGGCGTCCGCCGTGATGGTGATTTCGAATCCCTTGATGGAGTCTACATCGTCATTATCGAACACAGCCGGAATTTTCACGGTGGTGAACAGCGCTCCGGTAGAACTGGTCTTAGACGCGGTCTTGCCCGGAACAACCGTGTTATAGTAATAGGAATATGTAATGGTGTCTTCGGTCTCATTTTCCACGATGCCCGCGCGGGTCCACTTCGTCTCTTCATGTCCGCCAAAGATGGTGGC
>JAQXRL010000151.1 GCA_029218505.1 Eubacteriales bacterium
ACGAATGCTATTCCCACTCAATGGTTCCGGGCGGCTTTCCCGTAACATCATAGACTACGCGGTTCACGCCGCGCACCTCGCCGATAATGCGGCTGGTGACTTTTTTCAGCACGGCATAGGGAATTTCCGCGGCTTCGGAGGTCATGGCGTCGTCGCTGGTTACGGCTCTCAGGGCGATGCAGTTGGCGTATGTACGGCCGTCGCCCATGCATCCCACGGTTTGCGCGCCGGTAAGCACCGCGAAGGACTGCCAGATTTCCTGCATAAGTCCCGCATTTTCCAGTTCTTCCAGGAAAATGTGGTCGCAAAGGCGCAGAATATCCAGCTTTTCCTGGGTGATGTCGCCAATGACGCGCACGCTCAGGCCAGGTCCTGGGAACGGTTGCCGCCAGACCATGGCGTGCGGAATGCCCAAAGCGGTTCCCACTGCGCGCACTTCATCTTTGAACAGATTGGCCAGCGGTTCCACAATTTTGTCTTTCTTGAAGATGGAATCCTTGGGCAGCCCCCCAACGTTGTGGTGGCTTTTGATGGTTGCGCTGCCGCCCATGCCGCTTTCGATGCGGTCGGGATAAATGGTGCCCTGCAACAGACAGGTGGCGCCGGTCTTGGCCGCTTCTTCTTCAAATACGCGCACGAACAGTTCCCCAATGATTTTGCGCTTGCGCTCCGGTTCCGTCACACCCTGCAGCGCCTTCAAAAAGCGTTCGGATGCGTCGATGTGGATGACGTTCAACCCAAGGTTGTCCCGGTATGTTGCCATTACCTGCTCCGCTTCGTGGTAACGCAAAAGCCCGTGATCCACGAAAACGCAGGTGAGCTGTCCCGGCGCCAAGGCCCTGTTGGCCAGCGCGCAGGCCACCGAACTGTCTACGCCGCCGGACAATCCTGCCACAACCTTGTCGCTGCCCACCTGAGCGCGAATTTCGGACAGCATGCGCTCAATGGTGTCTTCCGCACGATAATCTCCCGTGCAATGGCAGACGTGGAACAGAAAATTGCGCAGCATTTGAACGCCTTGCAGGGTGTGCCGCACTTCCGGGTGAAATTGCACGCCGTAAATGCCCTTCGCCTCGTTGGAAAACGCGGCGACGGGGCAGTTGTCCGTCCATGCGTCGATTCGGAAACCGTCGGGAACGTCTTTGACGCGATCTGTGTGGTTCATGAACACGGCGGTGGTGCGATCAACGGACTGAAACAGCACGGTGTCCGCCGTATGGAGCATGGTATGTCCGTATTCGCTGACGCCTGCCGATTCTACCGTGCCGCCCAGAATATAGTTGATCAATTGCATGCCGTAACAAATGCCCAGCACCGGCACGCCCAGCGTAAAAATTTCCGCACCCAGGCGGGGAGAGGCGTCCTCGTATACGCTGTTGGGGCCGCCGGTAAGAATGACGCCGGCCAAACTTTCGTCTGCCCATTGGGAAAACGGTTTGTTCCACGGCAGCAATTCGCAATACACGCCGGCTTCCCGAACGCGCCGGGCAATCAGTTGGTTGTATTGACCGCCAAAGTCCAATACGATGATTTTTTGCTGCATGCGATTACTCCTTTGCCTGAAGCGCTGCGCCGATCAATCCGGAGAACAGGGGATGCGGGCGATCCGGCCTGGATTTGAATTCGGGATGGAACTGCACCGCGACAAACCATGGATGATTCGCAAGCTCAATGACTTCCACCAGGTCACGATCCGGATTGATCCCGGCGATGCGCATGCCATGCTGACGGAAAGAATCCCGGTAATGGTTGTTGAATTCATAGCGATGGCGGTGGCGTTCAAAAATATCCTGGACGCCATAAGCGGCGCGGGCAATGGAATCATCCGCCAAACGGCAGGCATAGCGGCCAAGGCGCATGGTGCCGCCCGTTTGCTCCAGACCCTTTTGATCGGCCATGATGTCGATGACGGGGTTGGCGGTGTCCGGATCGAATTCCGTGGAATTGGCGTCCGCCATTCCCAAGACATTCCGGGCGAACTCAATGGCCGCGACCTGCATGCCCAGGCAGATGCCCAAAAACGGAATGTTGTGTTGCCGCGCATACTGAACCGCCAGCATCTTTCCGGGAATTCCACGGTTGCCAAACCCGCCGGGAACCAGAATGCCGTCCACGTCGCCCAGAATGCATTGCGCATCTTCCGGCGAGGTCAGTTCGTCGGCGGAAATCCATTTGATGTTTACGCGCGCCCGATGGGCAATTCCGCCGTGTCGCAGAGCCTCTGCAACGGATAAATATGCGTCGTGCAGCTGTACATATTTGCCCACCAGGGCGATGGTGACTTCCTGTTCCGGATGGTGGAAGCGGCTTACCATTTCCGTCCAGGCATCCAGCTGCGGTTTGCGAATTTCCATGCCCAGGGCCTCGCAAACCTTGTCGGCGAATCCTTCCCGTTCCAGCATCAGCGGAACCTCATACAGGGATTCCGCATCCAGATTTTGAATAATGTATTTGGACGGAACGTTGCAAAACAGCGCCAGCTTTTCCCGCATGTCCTGGGGAACCGGATAATCGCTGCGGCATACCAGCATATTCGGCTGAATTCCCATGGATTGCAGCTGCTTGACGGAATGTTGGGTGGGTTTGGTCTTGAGTTCCTGCGAGGATTTCAGGTAAGGGATCAGCGTTACATGGATGAACAGACATTGTCCTCTGGGAATATCCCATTGGAACTGGCGGATTGCTTCGATGAAAGGCTGGCCTTCAATATCGCCAATGGTGCCGCCGATTTCGGTAATGCAGATGTCGGCGGATTCGCCGATTCGATAGAGCTTTTCCTTGATTTCGTTGGTGATGTGGGGGATGATTTGCACGGTGCCGCCGTTGTAGCCGCCCTCGCGTTCCCGGTTTAATACGGAGAAATAGATTTTTCCGGATGTGACAGAGGAGTAGTGGGTCAGGTTTTCGTCGATGAAGCGTTCGTAATGTCCCAGATCCAGATCGGTTTCGGCGCCGTCTTCGGTCACGAAGACTTCGCCATGTTGGTATGGATTCATGGTGCCGGGGTCCACGTTCAGGTATGGATCAAACTTCTGAATGGTGACGGAGTAACCACGGGCTTTCAGCAGCCTGCCGAGAGATGCTGCCGTGATGCCCTTTCCCAGCGACGAGGACACGCCGCCGGTCACGAAGATATACCGTGCGGACATACATTCACCTCCAATAAAAAAACAGAATTTATCATAACACCGGGTACGTTAAGCGTCAACGGATATACAAAAAATAAACCAAAAACTTCAAGAAACATAAAACTTATTTTTGCGGAAAAACAGGGCGCCAAGGGCGATGCCACGGCTTGACCGCTGTCATGCATCGCTTTGGCGCCCTGGAATGGATGGGTTTATTTGCGGTGATATGCGATGGACCAGGAGAAGGTTCCGTCCTGCTGGGGATAGAACGTGGCCCGGAAAACGCCGCTTCCGATGGAAACAACGTTGTCCCCTGGAACGGGCGTCAAGCCGCAGGCGCCTTCGCTGACGACGAGGGAATAGGGTTCTTTGCCCACGACGTTGGATTGACCGGAGAGCACGCAGGTGTTCGGGTTCCAGGAGACATCCAGCAAATCGAACGCGCCGTGGGCAATGTGCCGGGAAGTGGACAGCACCACGGGCGTGTCTTCCTTTGGACGAACGGACAGAATGCGGGAGGCAAAGGGCGGCATTTGCAGGGCAAATTCGCCGTCTATTTCTCCCAGGCAGGTATTTTGCCAATAGTCATAGACGAAATAAGGGCCTGCATCCGGCTCCAGATGCAAATCGCTCCACAAATCAACGCGCATCAGGCGTTCTTCGCCGGAGAGATTCGCCACGTCAACCACGTTCCAACGCCCGAAGGGACGTTCCACGCAAAGATTGATCAGCATGCTGCGGCTGTCGGCGGTCGCGCTGCGCAGATCCATGGTGCGCACGTTGGGAATGGGCGGAATGCTGCGCCGCAGAATTTCCATGCGGTCTTCGTCCAATTGCGTCAGATCGTCCCCAATGTTAAACGGCATGCCCAACAGGGAGACCAGTGACGCCCGGGTAATCGCTTGCTCCTTGTCGTTGAATTGCGGGCGCAGGATCACGTTGTCCGGGTCGGCGAGCAATACCACGTTGTGCAGCGCGTAATATTTGTATACTTTGCCGACGCATTCCCGAAGAAAATCGTTCCAGGCGAAGATGTCGCCGCCAATGCGCGTCGCGTCGAAGGCGGCGCAAGCCAAATCGATGTCGCGCTGAGAAAGGGCGCAGCAAAACAGCATGTATGTATCCTTGCCCGCAATTTCCCTGGCCTTGCGGTATGCGCCCAGCATTGCTTCGCGGCTGGAGATTTGTTGGGCGCGCGTCTCATAACATTCGTCCAGCAGCCGCGTCGTGTCGGGCATGCAATCCCATTTGATGGCGTCGTATCCCCATTCGAAGACATGGCGGATGGTTTCGGGCAGGGCTTCCGTTAGGAACGTCGGGCTGGTGGGATCCCAAAAGTACTGTCCGCACCACATGGGGCGGTGCAACATGACGGATTCCGGGTGCCTTTTCATCATCTCGTTCATCGTGGGATCGCAAGTGGGGCCAATCCATAGCGCCGGCGTGAACCCCATGGCGCGGATCTTGTCCGCCACGGCTTTCAAGCCGTTGGGATAGGCGGCCGGATCCGGGTGGAACATGTCCACGCCCGCATCCCCGATGCCGCAATGGTTCCTGTGATACCATTCCCAATCCACCCAAATCGCATTGGCGCCATATGCTTTCAGCTTGTCCCGTTGTACGGCGGCGTTTGCCAGCACCGTCTCCTCCGAGGCGGCAAACTGTACGGCATACCACGTCATCCAGCCGGTGGGCGGCGTTTTGAACGTGGTGTCCGGGTTCCTTTTTCGGTAATCAATGCCAAACAAGTCCTCATATACGTGGCGCCGCACGCGCAAATGCAAAAGCCGGCCGTAGTCTTTTCCGGGGACATGGAAGGCAAATCGATAGTTTCCTTCCTGCCAGTCATACCGAAGCCGCACGCGGCTCAACGTTTCCAGCACCAGGGCCGTATCCGTGTCCGGATCAAACAGCGCGTTGTCCAGCGCAGAGCACGCCGGCCCGCTGGCACAGCGCAGATCTGTGCCGGTTCGGTCCAGACATACCGCCATGGTTTGGCGCTGATCCTGGCCTCCCCAATGCAGCGCGCCTTCGATGTGCGCCTGCATGTCGCCGCCGCCGCCAACGCGGATGGTTACGCCCGCGTTGTTCAAAAGAAATTCCAACGTAAAATCCTGCCTTGTGATCGATTTGCCGGAATAGCATATCTGCATGGAGGCTGCGTCTGCGTCTCCGCCCGAAACCGCGCATCCTGCCTTGGATACCGTCGGCATGCCAAAATCCTGCAACACATAGGTTTCTCCCCGGAGGTTTTCCATGGACGTTACGCGCGCCTTGCGTACCACCGTTCCTCTTCCGTCCATCATGATGTCAAAACTGTTTTCCAGCAAATCGTATGCTACGCTCAATTTTTTGTAATTGATATATGCCGTCCGCGCTGCCATGTGCAACCCTCTCTTTGTAGAAATCGTTTTCGAAACCGTTATTATTATACATGAGCATGGCGGATTCTGCAATAGAAGAAAGAAAAAATTCCTCCGGCGATGTCGGAGGAGCAGGGGGTTACAGAATCAGCATGGCATCTCCAAAGGAGAAAAAACGGTATTTCTCCCGTACGGCGGTTTCGTAGGCGGCCAGCGTCTTTTCCCGACCATACAGCGCGGAAATCAGCATAATCAGCGTGGAACCGGGCAGATGGAAGTTGGTAATCAACGCGTCCACTGCCTGAAACTTGTATCCTGGAAAGATGAAAATGCTGGTTTCGCCGCGTTTGGGCAATACCACGCCGTTTTCGGATGCGCTTTCCAAGGTGCGGACGCTGGTGGTGCCGACGGCAACAATTTTTCCGCCATTGGCTCTGGCGGCATTGATGCGCCGGGCTGCTTCCGGCGTGACTTCGAAGGATTCCGTATGCATTTCGTGCTCTTCAATGTTTTCCGTTTTTACGGGCCGGAACGTGCCCAACCCCACATGCAGCAATACGGGAACCACGTCCACGCCCTTTTCCCGGATGCGCTTCAGCAATTCCGGCGTAAAGTGCAGGCCGGCGGTGGGCGCGGCGGCGGAACCTTCCTGCCGGGCATATACGGTCTGATAGCGGTTTTTATCCTGCAACTGCTCGTGAATATAGGGCGGCAACGGCATTTCGCCCAGGCGGTCCAATGCCGCTTCAAAGGATCCTTCGCAGAAGAATTCCACAATGCGGCCGCCAGCGTCGGTGGTATCCAAAATGGTCGCGGTGAGCAGACCGTCGCCAAAGGAAACCTGCTGTCCGGGGCGCAGTTTTTTGCCGGGACGCACCAGGGTTTCCCACTTTTTCGGCGCCAGCTGCTTCAGAAGAAACACCTCGCAGGCGCCGCCGCCGGGCAAGCGATGGCCCAGAAGGCGGGCGGGAATGACCTTGGTTTCGTTGACCACCAACACGTCGCCGGGATTCAAATAATCGATCACGTCGTAAAAATGCCGGTGCAGAATCTCGTGGTTTTCCCGGTTTAACACCATCATGCGGCTGTGATCCCGAGGTTCCATGGGCGTTTGCGCAATCAGTTCTTCCGGTAAATCGTATACAAAGTCCGATAATTTCATGTTCGCAGCTCCTTTTGTCCGCCTACAGATCCATCTTTACCTGACCAGGCTGGGCCGGCCTGGGCGCGGCCAAACCGAGATGTTCGTAAGCGGCCGGCGCAGCGATTCTTCCCCTGGGCGTGCGCATGATAAAGCCCAATTGCAACAGGTATGGCTCGTATACGTCCTCAATGGTGCCGGCGTCCTCTCCGGTGGAAGCGGCCAGGGTGTCCAACCCTACGGGACCGCCGCCGAACTTTTCAATCATGGTCAATAGCATGCTGCGATCCGTGCGATCCAGTCCCAATTCGTCCACTTCCAGCATGTCCAAAGCCTCTTGCGCTACCGACAGACTGACCCGGCCGCCGGCTTTGACCTCCGCGAAATCCCGCACGCGGCGAATCAGGCGGTTGGCAATGCGCGGCGTTCCCCGGGATCGGCTGGCGATCTCCAACGCACCTTCCCGGTCGCATTCGATTTTCAGAATCTGCGCGGAACGCAGAACGATGACGGAAAGTTCCTCTGGGGAATACAGCTCCAATCGGAACGAAATGCCGAAGCGGTCCCGCAGGGGAGAGGTGAGCATGCCTGCCCGGGTTGTCGCGCCGATGAGGGTGAATTTGGGCAAATCCAGGCGAATGGAGCGGGCGGACGGCCCCTTGCCGATCATGATATCCAGCGCGTAATCCTCCATGGCAGGATACAGCACCTCCTCCACGGAATGGCTGAGGCGGTGAATCTCGTCGATAAACAGGATATCTCCGGCGTTCAGGTTGGTGAGGATGGAAGCCAGGTCGCCGGCGCGCTCAATGGCCGGGCCGGAGGTGACGCGAATGTTGTGGCCCATTTCGGAGGCGATGATGCCCGCCAGGGTGGTTTTGCCCAGCCCGGGAGGCCCATATAGCAGGATATGATCCAGAGGCTCCCGCCGGGCGATGGCGGCTTGCATATATACGCTCAGGCTTTGCTTGATTTTTTCCTGGCCAAAATAATCCGCCAGGGTATGGGGCCTCAACGAGGATTCCTGGTCGGCGTCCTCGCTTCGAAAGCCTGTGGTGATGAGACGTTCCTCGTCCATTGCGATGTTCTCCTTATCATTTGATGCGGTTGACTACGGCCTTGACGCGCAAAAGCAGACATGCGGCTCCATACACGAGGAATGCTGCCAGCGTGACGACGCACAGCCGAAGGAATACCATTCCAAATCCATGGGCTGCGGGCAGCAATGCGTTGGCCGTCATGGCCACGACGGCGCACAACACGCCCGCGAATGCGATTTTTAGAATATCGGGCAGAATCTTTTTCAGGCCAATGTGCCCGAAACGCCGCTTCAATTGGATCAACAGCATGAGCATTGCGAGACTTCCGGCAATGGAGGTTGCCAAAGCCAAGCCGTTGACGCCCATCACGGCGCGCAGAAGGATGTTCAGCACGACATTCAGACCAACGGCCACGCAGGCGGCGTAGAAGGGCGTTTTGGTGTCCTGCATGGCGTGGAACGTGCGGTTCAGCAAATCCCGAATGCCAAAGCCCGGCACGCCGACGATGTAAAAGATCAGAACCCCTGCGGTGGTCCGGGCGTTTTCCAAGGTAAAGCCGCCCCGAGTATACGCCAGCTTGATGACATCCAGGGACATGACCGCCCCCACAAGGACGATGGGCAGCATTACCAGCAAAATCATGACGATACAGGAGCGCACGGCCTTCAGAATGCCGCTTGTGTTCTTGTTGGCCACCATTTGGCTCATGCGGGAAAACATGACGGTGGTCAATGGCACGATGATAATGCCCGTGAGAAACGTGATCAATTTGTAGGCGTAGTTCATGCAGGACAAATCGCCGGTGTTCAGGCCGGAACACAGCATCCGGTCAATCATGTGGTTCAGTTCGCTCACCGCCATGGAAAGAATGGCAGGCAGCGCCATGGCGATCAGGTGGGTAAGGGCCTGGTCGCGGAAGTTTACGATGGCGTGATAGTGAAAACTTCCGCGCAGAAACGGAATAAGCACCAGCGTTTGCAGGATGCTGGCAAAAAACACGCCCCAGGCCATGGCTTCAATGCCGATGGTTCTGGAAAAACATACGCTTGCAAGAATCAGCGCAAAACTCAGGGGAAATCCCGTCAGCTGGGCAGCCACATATTTCTCATGGGCGTTCAGCAGGCTGGAGAGCACGATGGAAGCAATGTTGAAGGTGAGGGTGAGCATCATGATGCGGGTTAATCGCACCGTCAGCGCGGCTTTTTCCGCATCGAAGCCATAGTAAATCAGCCCCACCAAGGGCTTGGCCAGCATGAACATCAGCGCCGCCGCCACCAGGGACAACAGGATAAACAGATTCAGGGCATTGCTGGCGAACTGATCCTCCGCCAAAGCGCCGTTGTCTTTGCGGATTTTAATGCACAGGGGAACGATGGTGGACGTAATGCAGGAATTGAACAGCAAAATGGGCAAATAAAACAAACTGTATGCCGAAACATAGGCGTCGCTTTCCATGCCCGCGCCAAAGTAGTTGGCGGTGATGCTTTCCCGCAGAAAGCCCAGCGCCTTGCTGAAGAGAATTACCAGCGTGACCACGGCCGTTGTTCGAATGAAATGCTGTTTACGAGCCAAATTATGCACCCTCCGCAATTTTCCTAAAATATAGTATAGCATAGCCCCGTTAAAAAGAAAATCTTTCTGCAAATCTTTTGAAAAATGCTTCGTCCGCTTTGCAAATACATTTGTTCGCGCACAGGAAATAACGTAAATTCCCTTGTTTATGAGAAACGGTGATTGTATAATGTTTGCATTACATGAATAGGAGGAGTTTCAATGGAACGCGTGTTCAATTTCGCCGCGGGACCATCCACAATGCCTCAGGAGGCGCTTCAGACAGCGGCTAACGAGATGCTCATGTTTGAGGACACCGGTATGTCCGTGATGGAGATGAGTCACCGCTCCAAGATGTACCTGAACATTTTTAACGAGACGGAAGCGCTTGTTCGTGATTTGATGCACATTCCGGACGACTATGCCGTGTTGTTTTTGCAGGGAGGCGCGACGGGCCAATTTGCGGCGGTGCCCATGAATCTGCTTTCTGGTTCCGGCAAAGCGGATTATGTGGACAGCGGAAACTTTGCCCATGGCGCCATGGTGGAAGCGCAGAAATACGGAAAGATTCGCTGTGCGGCTTCCTCCAGGGAGGATAATTATACGTATATTCCGGCGCTGACGCCGGCAGATGTGGATCCGGAGGCGGATTATTTCTATATTACCACCAACAATACGATTTTCGGCACCCGTTATGCCTCCATTCCGGATACGGGCGATGTGCCGTTGGTGGCGGACATGTCCTCCAATATCCTCTCTGAGCCGTATGACGTAACGCGTTTTGGCGCGATCATTGCCGGCGCGCAAAAGAATATTGGCCCTGCGGGCCTAACGCTGGTCATCGTCCGGCGGAATCTGCTGGGGAAGGCGCTGCCCATTACGCCCAAAATCATGGATTGGAAAAAGATGGACGAAAATGGCAGCATGCTGAATACGCCCTCCACGTATCCCATCTATATGGCGGGCCTTTGCATGAAATGGCTCAAGAAACAGGGCGGCGTAGAAGGCATCGAAAAAGTGAACATCGAAAAAGCAAATCTGTTGTATGACACGCTGGACAACAGCAGCTTTTATCGTCCCACGGCGCGGAAGGATTCCCGTTCCCGCATGAATGTCACCTTTACGACGCCCGACGCGGATACGGACGCAAAGTTCGTAAAAGAGGCGGCTGCCTGCGGACTGGTAAACCTGAAGGGACATCGCCTTGTGGGCGGCATTCGAGCCAGCATTTACAACGCCATGCCGGTGGAAGGTGTGAAGGCTCTGTGCGCATTCATGAAGAAATTTGAAGGAGAAAATGCATAATTATGTATAATATTAAGACGCTGAACGCGATTTCTCCGGTATGGCAGGAGATTCTGCCGCAACAGGAATATGTGGTGTCCGCCGAAGCGACGGCGCCGGAGGCAATTCTGGTGCGTTCCGCTGCGATGCACGAAATGGAAATTGGCAAGGAACTGCTGTGCGTGGCGCGGGCGGGCGCCGGCGTAAACAACATTCCCCTGGAAAAAATGGCGGAAGCAGGCGTTGTGGTGTTCAACACGCCTGGCGCCAATGCCAACGCCGTGAAGGAACTGGCGGTGGCGGCGATGCTGCTGGCGTCCAGGCGCATTCCGGAGGCCATGTGCTGGTGTCAGGGATTGAAAGACGGGGAAACCAGCGTCGAGAAGCAGGTGGAGAAAGGCAAAGCACAGTTTGTTGGCCCGGAGCTTGCCGGCAAAACCTTGGGCGTGATTGGCCTGGGGGCAATTGGCGTCCAGGTGGCGAACACGGGCTATGCCCTTGGCATGAACGTGTTGGGGTATGATCCCTTCATTTCCGTGGAACACGCATGGAAGCTGTCCCGCGCGGTGCGTCACAGCTACTCTATGGAAGAAATTCTGGAAAAGAGCGATTATATTTCTTTGCATGTGCCGTTGATGGACTCCACGAAGAACATGATCAACGACGAATCCATCGCGAAGATGAAGCCCAATGTGGCGCTTTTGAATTTGTCCCGAAACGGCCTGGTGGACAACGAAGCCGTCAAACGCGCGCTGTCCCAGGGAAAGATGCGCGTTTACGTGACGGATTTTCCGTCTGCGGATCTGATTGGCGTGCCAGGCGTGGTGCTCACGCCTCATCTGGGGGCTTCCACGCCGGAAAGCGAGGACAATTGCGTGCGCATGGCTGCCAAGCAGGTGAAGGATTATTTGGAAAACGGCTCGATCGTGAACTCGGTGAATTACCCCAACTGCGCCCTGACCGCGCCTGTTGGACCGAGAATTGCGTTGCTGCACCAGAACGTTCCCAACGTAATCGGCGCCGTAACCCAATTGGTTTCCGGAGAAGGGCTGAACATTGACAACATGGTCAACAAGTCAAAGGGCGCCTATGCCTACACCGTGTTGGATTTGAACAAAGAACCCAGCGAAGCGTTGGTCGCCGCGCTGGAGGCGCTGGATACCATGTATCGCGTGCGGCGGATTCATCCCTGAGGGCGCAATATGGAAATCGCGTTGCAGAAGGGGCGGATTTTGCTGCCCCGAAAGGATATTCCCATGGAAACATGGGCGGTGGTTGCGTGCGATCAATTTACCGCGCAGCCAGAATATTGGGATGCGGCAGAGGTGTTGGTGGGGGATCGTCCCTCCACCTTGCGCCTCACGCTGCCGGAGATCTACCTTGGAGAAAGTGAAACGCGCGTTCCCGCCATCCAGAACGCCATGAAAGCCGCCTTGGAGGGCGGCGTTTTGGAGGCGGCGGTGGAAGCGGGCTTTGTGCTGGTTCGGCGCGAAACGACGACGGGCGTTCGCCCCGGACTGGTGGTGTGCCTGGATCTGGAACAATATGATTTCTCCCGGGATTCCGCCAGCCTCATTCGCCCCACGGAGGGAACCATTGCCAGCCGTGTGCCGCCCAGGGCGAAAATTCGCGCCGGCGCGCGGATGGAATTGCCCCATGTGATGATGCTCATTGACGATCCGCAGTGCACGGTGATCGAACCGCTGTTGGCCAGGTCGGCGTCCCTGCGGAAGCTGTATGATTTTGATTTGATGCTGGGCGGCGGACATCTAACCGGTTGGGCGGTGGAGGACGCGAACGCGCAGGGCGTGTTTCAGGCGCTTGAGGCGTTGTGCGCGGCTTCCGAAGGCCTGCTGTATGCCGTTGGCGATGGAAACCATTCCTTGGCTGCGGCGAAGCAATGCTGGATGGATATGCGGGACGCGTTGGACGAGACGCAGCGGAAAAACCATCCGGCACGGTATGCCATGGTGGAATTGGTGAACCTGAACTGTCCCGCGTTGGTGTTTGAACCGATCCATCGGGTGCTGATGAACGTGGACGCGCCCGCGTTGTTGGATGAATATGAAACGTATTTGGAAGGCCACGGGGCTTGCGTGCGTCATGGCGGAAGCGATCTGCAGGCTGTGTGGGCTGGCGGAACGCGGAGTTATGCCTCTGTGGAGCATCCGCTGCGCTTGCTGCAAGCGTTTTTGGACGAATATCTGACGCGCCATCCGGAAGCGGAGATCGATTATATTCACGGGGATGCGGCGCTGCGCAAGCTGGCCGGCCGGCCCGACACCCTGGGGCTAATGCCGCGCGCGTTTGACAAGGCGGAGCTGTTTCCGTTCATTCGCAAGTGGGGACCATTGCCTCGCAAAACTTTTTCCATGGGTGAAGCGACAGACAAGCGCTATTATGTGGAAGCGCGACAGATTGTCCGGTGACAGAGACGGAGGGAACAAACTTGCAGCGCAGGGCTGTAATTGGGAACGACCTTACGGAGGGGCATGTGACAAAGCAGCTCCTCCGCTTCGCCATGCCGTTTATGCTGTCCAACGGTTTGCAGGCGCTGTACAGCATGGTGGATATGGTCATCGTGGGAAATTACGTTGGCAGCGGAGGGCTTTCTGCGGTAAACATTGCCAGCAATCTCATCATGCTGATTACCACGCTTTGCATGGGTTTTTCCATGTCGGGGCAGGTATATATCGCCCAGCTGGTGGGCAATGGCAGACGGGATCGATTAAATGCCACCATTGGCACCATGTTTACTACGATTATGGCGCTGGCGCTCATCATGACGCTGGTGGGTCTGGCGTTTCGCGGCGGCTTGCTGCGGCTGATGAACACGCCGCCGGAGGCCTGGGATGGCGCGATGGATTACATGCGCATCTGTTCCGGTGGAATTGTGTTCATCTATGGATACAATATGGTGTCCGCAACGCTGCGGGGCATGGGAGATTCCAAGCATCCGCTGCTGTTTATTTTCATCGCCTCGGTGATCAACATTGTGTTGGACATTTGGTTCGTGTGGGGATGGAACATGGGCGTTGCGGGCGCGGCATATGCCACGGTGATTGGGCAGGCGGTAAGTTTTCTGTGGGCGCTGTGTTTTTTGTATCGCCGCAGGGACGCCTTCGGTTTTGACTTTCGGCTGTCCAGTTTTCGGGTGGACAGGGCGGTCTTGAAGCTGCTGACCAAGTTGGGCGTGCCCTTCGCGCTGCAGATGAGCGCCATCAACATTTCCATGCTGTTTGTAAACGCGCTGATCAACGCATATGGCGGCGTTTTCGCGTCGGCGGCCTTCGGAGTATCCTGCAAGGTGCAGCAGATTCCGGACATCATGTCTCGATCCATTGGCATGGCTACTTCCGGCATGGCGGGGCAAAACCTGGGCGCAAAGAAATTTGACCGCGCCGTCCGAACGGTACATGTGGCGCTGATGATGACCACGGGAATTTGGCTGGTGTTTGGCGCAGTCTATCTGCTGTGGCCGGAGGGCATCTTCCGGATCTTCAACAACGAGGCGCCGGTTCTGGCCCTGGCGGGAATATGCGCCTTTACGGCCGTGATCAGCTATCCTGCGCATGCGGTGATGAGTCCTTGCAATTCCTTTGTGCAGGTGGTGGGAGACGCGAAATTCAGCCTGATTGTTGCGATTCTGGATGGATTTGTGGCGCGCATCAGCTTGTCCTATTTGTTCGGCGTGGTGTTGGGCATGGATTTGTTTGGATTTTTCCTGGGGTATAACCTGGCGACATACGTAACGGGAATCCCCAGCGGCGTGTATTTTTTCAGCGGATGCTGGAAAAAACGCAAGATGTTGGTGGACGAAACGCCGCCCTCTGCGGCATAAGATTAGCGCGCATTCGATCGCCCTTTGACGGGACGGACGAATGCGCGTTTTTATATCCCGACGAATTTCCGGGTAAATTCTTGGTTTGCGCGGCGTTCCGACGGCGCTTCGCGGGTGAGTGCCCATATGTCCGTTGCGCGGCATTCCAGGGCGAACACGGGGTCGTCCCGCATCGTGACGGCGTCGGATACGATGGGAATCGTGCTCCTGCGCGACAATTCCCGAAGCAGCGGCGCCGCGTCCCTGCGCATACCCAGGAGCCTGGCGTAATGGGGCAGGGGATGGTGTGCGGCAAGATCGCCCTGCATGCCCATCAGCGCATGGGCGCAAAGCCGCGTGATTCGGGCGCGCGTGTAGCGGCGGCATTTCACCTGATCGATCAAGTTTTGCCAGGAATCTGCCGTTTCGGCGCAGCGCTTGACGCGCATTTCGATGCCTTCCGGCGCGTCGGGCAGTGCGGCAATGTCCTCGGGTTGCATGGAGCGAAGGCGATGCAACAGCAAATCGTCCGGGGCATGGGATTTGCAGGCGTTTTGCAGAAGTGGCCTTGCGGCCTGAGGAATGTGGCGAAGCGCCTCTGCGCCGCGACCGGAACGGATTGCCTCGCGAATGGCAGATGCGGAAGCGATGCCTTGTTCCAAGCTGTCGTCATGATAGTCGCCCAGGCGCGGAACGGCCAACGCTTCCATGGAAGAATGCAGCGTCCGCAGGGCTTTGTGATATTCCAGCGCAAGAATGGTGTTGGGACGGTTGATCGCATCCGGCGATAGACGCAGAAAATCGGCGTAGGCCTCGCCTCTGGCTCTGGCGTGGGATTTCCCGTCCTGCAAATTGCGGCGGATTTTCTGCTGTACCTCGTCCGGTTCTGCCAGGGAAAGTTCCGTCATCGCATCCAACAGGGAAATTCCCGCTGGTTCGCAGCCGAAGGACAGGATGTCCGCCCCCAGGGAGGACAGGATGGAAACGCCGCCGAGGGCAAACACGTCCGCCGTGCGCACGGCGAACAGCGCGGGCA
>JAQXRL010000152.1 GCA_029218505.1 Eubacteriales bacterium
TTGTGTAGCAACTCCATTCTACCAGCTGCCTGCCTACCATGTCTATTCCTTTTTGCGCAACTTATTGTACATTATCCAATGGTATCATCTTGACCATCCTGATCCGGATCGTCTGTGACCAATTCGAACCCCTCGCCTTGCGTCGGGTTTTCGGGATACAAGAAAACGGCGAGGAGCAATGCGCTTCTCGCCGAACAATTCTTGGGAAGGTGTGGGAGGGGCTTCTCTCAGAGAAGCCCTCCCGCCATTCCAAGTTGTTCCCTGTCGTTTTCCGTTGAAGTTACTCCGCCTTCGGGCCAGCGGCAACGATTTCGGGAGCCATATCGGGATACTTCTTGGCGAAGTTGGCAACGAACATGCCGGCCAGCTTCTTGGCCATGGCGTCGTAAGCCGCCTTATCGGACCAAGTATCGCGGGGATTCAGCACCTTTTGCGCTTCCTCGGGCAGGCCGGGGCAATACTGCGGCACATCCACGTTGAAGATGTCGTCATGCTTGTATTCCACTTCGGCCAGGCTGCCGTTCAACGCCGCGGTGATCATGGCGCGGGTATAGGGCAACTTCATGCGCTTGCCTTCGCCGGAAGCGGGGCCGCCAGACCAACCCGTGTTTACCAGATACACATTGGCGCCGTAGGTTTCGATCTTCTCGCCCATCATTTCAGCATACTTGCTGGCCGGACGGGGCATGAAGGGTTCGCCAAAGCAGGTGGAGAAGGTAGGCGTAGGCTCGGTAACGCCGCGCTCCGTGCCCGCCAGCTTGGAAGTGAAGCCGGATACGAAATGATACATGGCCGCTTCCTTGCTCAGCTTAGAGATGGGCGGCAACACGCCGAAAGCATCCGCCGTCAGGAAGATAACGGTCTTGGGATGGCCTGCCACGCCGGGAATCACCGCGTTGGGAATGTAGTTTACAGGATAACCTACGCGGGTATTTTCGGTAACGGAACCATCGTCGTAATCCGGCATGCGCGTTTCTTCGTCCATCACGACGTTTTCCAACAAAGCGCCAAAGCGAATCGCGTTGTAGATATCCGGTTCATGTTCCTTGGACAGCTTAATGGTCTTGGCATAGCAGCCGCCTTCGAAGTTGAAAATGCCCTTGTCGCTCCAGCCATGCTCGTCGTCGCCGATGAGGCCACGGTTGGGATCGGCGGACAACGTGGTCTTGCCCGTGCCGGACAGGCCGAAGAACAGCGCGGAATCGCCGTCCTTGCCTACGTTGGCGGAACAGTGCATCGGGAATACATTCTGTTCGGGCATCAGATAGTTCATCACAGAGAACACAGACTTCTTGATTTCGCCCGCATAACGGCTGCCCGCAATGATGACCATCTTCTTTTTGAAGTTCACGATGATCGCCGCTTCGGAATGAACGCCGTCGCGCTCCGGAATGCACTTGTAGCCCGGGCATGCGATGATGGTAAAGCCGGGAACAAAGGAAGCCAGCTCTTCTTCGGTGGGACGAATCAGCAGCTGATGAATGAACATGTTCTCGCTGGCCAAATCATTGATGACGCGCACGTTCAGACGGTAGGTGGGATCCGCGCCCGCAAAACCATCAAACACAAATACGTCGCGCTGCTGCAAATATGCAACGATGCCGCGATAAATGTTCTCGAACTTCTCCTCGCTGATGGGCACGTTGATCTTGCCCCAAGCAATGCTGTCATGATGCTCCGGATCATCCACAACGTAACGATCGTTGGGGCTCCTTCCGGTATACGCGCCGGTCATGACCAACAGCGCGCCCGTGTCCGTAAGTTTGCCTTCGCCGCGCTCCAACGCCTTTTCGGTCAACTGTGCGGGAGAGAGCTGATGATACACATTGGCATGAATGATGCCCAAGCTCTCGAGATACTCGCATACCTTCGACATATCAATAACCTCCATTTGATGAATTCTTGGCAGACATTTGAAAAAGCCCTCGTTGCCTATTTATCGTTTTTCGACGCCTTTTTCCTGTTTCCTTCCTGCTTTTTGTTAATATTCGGCGTTTCCGACAAGCTTAACCATGCTGTTACCCATTCGCAAAGCAATCGGCCAGAGCGTCCGAAATAGACGCTAATTCGTAAAGATGCAGCGCTTCTCCGCGAATTTTGGGGTCTGCGCCAACCGCTTCCAACACGCGCAGGGCCTGCTCCTGGCTTATGCCAAAGGAAGCCTTCAGGTTATTGGCCATCGTCTTTCTGCGCATGGCGAACGCGCATTGAACGACCCGCAAAAACAACGCTTCATCCTGCATCCGAACCGGCTTTTCTCTGTACATCTCCAATCGGATGAACTGACTGAACACGTGGGGCGGCGGCGTGAACGCCTCTGGCGGCACATCCATCAGCACCTCCGGCCGGGCAAAATATTGAACCGTCGCCGACAGCGCGCACCAGTTTTTTTCTCCCACTGCGGCCATCATGCGCTCCGCCGCCTCTCGCTGCACCATCAAACATGCGCTATCCATGGGCAGGCGGGCGCTTAGCAGCCGCAACACGATCTCCGCCGTAATATAATAAGGAAGATTTGCAACAACGCGAAAAGAGTTTTCCCCAAATGCCGCCCGCGTAATCGCGCCAAGATCCGCCTTCAACGCGTCTTGAAACACAACTTCCACATTCGCATATGGCGAAAGCACCTCCGCCAGCACGTTCTCCAACCGGTGATCCAATTCCAGCGCAACCACGCGTTTACAGCGCTGCGCCAGCCATGCGGTCATGATGCCCGCGCCCGGCCCGATTTCCAAAATGCAATCCTCCGCCGTAACCTCCGCAGCATCCAGCATTTCCTCGATCAGGCCGTCGTCCGTAATGAAGTTTTGCCCCAGAGAATGCGCGTGGCGAAAACCGGCCTTTTGCAACGCAACCGCCGCCCGCAGCGACGGAGAAAAACTATGCTCCATGTCGCGCAAGCCACTCCTCTCGCAGGATGGAATGATAGGCAACATCCCCCAAAGTTCCGTCCTTCATTCGTTCCGATTTGCGCAACGTGCCTTCATATTGCATGCCGCACTTCTCCATAACGCGTCCGGATGCCGCATTTTCCACATGATGCCGGGCGTACACGCGTTGGAATCCGACATTTCCGATCAAATGATCCAACACGGCAGAAAGCGCTTCCGTCATGATGCCTTGCCCCCACCAATGTGTGCCGAGGCAGTATCCAACCTGCGCCGCTTCATTTTTTTCGTCCACGATGGCGCCAATCGCGCCAATGGGCAAATCGTCCAGCACGATCAACCAATCATAAAAATCTGCGCGTTCAAATCCCAGAGACAGCTTTGCCGCATAAGCCTGCGCCTGCTCCAGATTTTCGTAAGGACCCCAGGTAAGGTATTTCGTCACCTGCGGATCTTTTTGCCAGTTTTCGTACATGGACAGCACATCTTCCTGCATGCAGCGGCGAAGCAGCAATCTGGATGTACGAATCTCAACAGTTCCCGTATGGTTCAGCATCGCGACATCCTTTCCTGTGAATTGCAACAAGGGATGCGGCGCTTTTTCATTTGCCCAAACAGGCAGGGCAAGCAGTCGCATCCCCCTTGCGTGTGCCAAATTGCGTTACGAAACCTGATCCCGCTGCGCAATCATGTCCTTGACCTTCATCAATCGCGTCGTTGCGCCGCGCTCGTTCTCGTCCAGCTTCATGGTAATAAAGCGAATGGTGTCGTTCAGATCGGGAATCATGACGTACTCCAATGCATTTACCCGCCGTCGCGTTTTTTCAATCTCATCCGCCAACATGTTGCAGGTCTTTTCGATCTCCGCCAGTTTTACCAATTCCGGCAACAGTTCCGCCAGATTCGCAATGGCGCCGTCCAACTGCGCAGACGTCTGTGCAAAGCCGTAACTTTGCTTTACCTCTCCTGCCGTCACCTGAATGGTGGGCACATCCACAGACATGATATTCTGGCTGCCCAGCGTCACGTCCACCGTTCGCGCAGGATACAACACGGCATCCTCCAACGCTTCCGGTTCCATCAGTCCCCGGCACAGCGCAAACTCTCCCAACGCGCCGGACAGCTTCTTCTCCACTTCCTGCCGAAGCCGCGCGTTTTCCCGAATGAGCAGCACAAAGCGCCGCATCATTTCATCCCGCTTATCCTTGAGCAGCTTGTGGCCTCGCACGGCGGTTTTCAGCCGGTTTTTCAGCCTCGTCAGCTCCATGCGGGTGGGATTGACGTTCATCAGCGCCATCTTTTACACCTCTGCCTTGGGAAGATATTGGTCGATCATGTCGTCACGAATGCGCTTGAGCTCGCTTCTGGGCAAAATTGACAACAGCTTCCAACCCAGATCCAGCGTTTCCTGAATCGGCCGGTTGGCGTCGTAGCCCTGGTTCACGTACTCCTGCTCAAAGGCATCCGCAAATTTTGCGTAAAGCTTATCCATGTCGGAAAGCGCCGCATCGCCCAGAATGACCGCCAGTTCCTTGGCGTCCTTGCCTCGGGAATAAGCGGAAAACAGCTGGTTCATGGTGGGCGCATGGTCCTCCCTGGTCTTTCCCTTGCCGATACCCTTGTCCTTCAGTCGGGACAGAGAAGGCAACACGTCAATCGGCGGCTGAATCCCTTTCCGGTACAATTCTCTGGACAGAATGATCTGGCCTTCCGTAATGTAGCCGGTCAGGTCGGGAATGGGATGGGTCTTGTCGTCCTCCGGCATGGTCAGGATGGGAATCTGGGTCACGGAACCAGGCTTGCCCTTAATGCGACCCGCCCGCTCGTACATGCTGGCAAGGTCTGTGTACAGATATCCCGGATATCCGCGGCGGCCCGGCACTTCTTTGCGCGCGGCGGAAACCTCCCGCAGCGCTTCCGCATAGTTGGTAATATCCGTCAGGATGACCAGCACGTGCATGCCCTTTTCGAAAGCGAGGTATTCCGCAGCCGTCAACGCCATGCGCGGCGTGGCAATGCGCTCGATGGCCGGGTCGTTGGCCAGATTCATGAACAGCACAGCGCGGTCGATGGCGCCTGTCCGCCGGAAATCGCTGATGAAGAAATCCGCTTCTTCAAAGGTAATGCCGATGGCGCCGAATACCACGGCAAACTTATCGCTGCCGCCGCCCAATACCTTTGCCTGCCGTGCAATCTGTGCCGCCAAATTGGCGTGCGGCAAACCCGAACCGGAAAATACCGGAAGCTTCTGTCCGCGCACCAGCGTGTTTAGTCCGTCGATCGCGGAAATTCCCGTTTGTATGAACTCGTCGGGATAGTCTCGGGAAGCCGGATTGATGGGCGAACCATTCATATCCAGGCGCATCTCCGGAATGATTTCCGGCCCTCCATCCCTTGGACGGCCCAGTCCGTCAAACACCCGGCCCAGCATGTCCATGGAGACGGAAAGTTCAATGGATCTGCCCAGGAAACGCGCCTTGGCGGTGTCGATCTTCAAGCCCTGGCTGCTCTCAAACAGTTGCAGCATGGCCCGGTCGCCATCCACTTCCAGTACTCGACCCATGCGCCGTTCTCCGTTGGCCTGTTCGATCTCTACCAATTCGTCAAACTTGACGCCGCTTACGCCTTCCACCACCATCAGAGGTCCAACTACCTCGCGAATCGTGGAATACTCCTTCAGCATATCAGCGGCCTCCTTCCGTTAGCGCACTCATCTCGTCGTTGAGCTCGCTTGCGATCTTGTCGAATTCCTGCAGGTTGTCCTCTGGAATGTATTTGGCGCGGCCAATGCGCTCGCGCACCGGCAGACTGGACACCTTGCTAAAATCCGCTCCGGCATCCAGCGCCTGAATTCCCCGATTGTAATACGAAAGAATCAACTGCATCATGCGATATTGCTTGTTCAGCGAGGTGTACGTATCCACCTCGTCAAAGGCGTTTTGATGCAAATAGTCCTCGCGGATAGAACGGGTTACCTCCAGCGTTAGCCTGTCCTTCCAGCCAAGCGCATCCACGCCCACCAGGCGCACGATTTCGTTCAGTTCGCTTTCCTTCTGCAAAAGGCGCATCGCTTCCTGGCGCATGGCATTCCAATCTGGCGCAACCATATCGCCAAACCACTTTTCCAGCCGATCCACATACAGCGAATAACTCTGCAGCCAATCGATCGCCGGGAAGTGGCGCTGATATGCCAACGACGCAGACAAGCCCCAGAACACCTTTACAATGCGCAGCGTTGCCTGGGATACCGGTTCGGAAATGTCACCGCCGGGAGGCGACACCGCGCCGATGGCGGAAATCGCGCCCGTGCGACCGTCGTCGCCAATGCATTTCACCCATCCCGCTCGCTCATAGAATTCTGCAATGCGGCTGGACAAATATGCCGGATACCCTTCTTCGCCGGGCATTTCTTCCAACCGGCCGGACATTTCGCGCAACGCCTCCGCCCATCGGGAAGTGGAATCCGCCATGATGGCGACCTTGTAACCCATATCCCGGAAGTATTCCGCAATGGTAATGCCCGTATAAATGGAAGCTTCGCGCGCAGCCACCGGCATGTCTGACGTATTGGCAATGAGCACTGTGCGCTTCATCAGCGTTTCTCCCGTGCGCGGATCGTGCAATTCCGGGAACTCCATCAACACGTCCGTCATTTCATTGCCGCGTTCGCCACAACCGACGTACACGATGATATCCGCGTCCGCCCACTTGGCCAACTGATGCTGAACCACGGTCTTTCCGCTTCCAAAGGGGCCCGGCACCGCAGCCACGCCGCCTCGCGCGATGGGAAAGAACGTGTCAATCACGCGTTGCCCGGTAACCATCGGTTCGGAAGGCGCAAGCTTTTCCGCATAGGGACGCCCCTTTCGCACCGGCCACTTCTGCATCATGCTCAGTTCCACGCGTCCCTTATCCGTGTCCAACACGCATACGGTTTCATCCACCGTATAGCTGCCGGAATAGATTTCCGCAATCGTGCCTTCTACGTGCGGCGGCACCATAATCTTGTGCACAACCACCGCCGTTTCCTGCACGGTTCCCAGGACACTGCCGCCGCGAACAAAATCGCCCACCTTTGCCACGGGCTCGAACGTCCACTTCTTTTCCCGGTTCAGGGAATGCACGTCGATGCCGCGGGTAATGCGGTCGCCTGCGCTTTGGCGAATGGCGGTAAGCGGACGCTGAATTCCGTCAAAAATCGATTCAATCAAACCAGGCCCCAATTCCACAGACAGAGGCGCTCCCGTGGAATATACGGGTTCGCCGGGACCGAGACCGGCCGTTTCTTCATATACTTGTATGGATGCGCGATCGCCGCGCAACTCTATGATTTCTCCGACAAGCCGCTTGTCGGAAACGCGAACCACGTCGTACATCGTCGCGTCGCCCATGTTTTCCGCAACGATCAACGGTCCGGCAACTTTTACGATGGTACCCTGCCGCATCGGTTCAACCCTCTTCCTTGAATAGTATATCCGCTCCGATCGCCTTTTCCACATTGGCGCGCACCGCCGCCATGCCATACCCATTGGCGCCCGTCGCGCCGGGGATGGGAATAATCGCAGGCAACGCGCTGGTCTTGTATCGGGAAATCGTTTCGGAAATTTGCTCCGCTTCGGCCTCCGTGATGAAAATTACCGCATGACCGTCCTCCGCAAGGCGAAACACCGCCCGCGAAGCTTCCTCCGGTGTGGACACGCAGACGACATCCAGTCCCACCGCGCGGAAGGCGAGCACGGCCTCCTTCGGCCCGATTACCGCAATTTTGGACATGTTCACTCCCCCTTGGGGTGGTTATTTATGCATACAACTCCCGAAGCCGCGCCTCCAAGGCCGCTTCAGAAGCATTGACCGATTTCGCCGTAACGATCAAGCGCACTGCCGCCGTTTCCCGCTCTCGCGCCAGCAAATATCCGATCAGCGGCAAAATACTGGTCACCTGATAGCGTCCCGGACGGATCAGTCCAATTTCATAATCGTCGAATTGCTTTTCCAGCGGCGCAAGCCCTTCGCCATGCTCATAGCGCTCCATGCCCCGTTTTACCCAAGGCGCGTAAGGCATGCGTTCCACGACGGAAAGCACCTTTCCCGGGTCTTCCACAACGCGCGCAAGCTGACCGGCAGGAATTTCTCCCCCTTCAACATACAGATCCCTGGCGAAATCGGCGCTCTTTCCCATTTCATGCGCTCTCAGGGCAATCAGCAAATTCACGCTGTCCGCCTTGGCGCTGAAATATGCGTAAATTTCCTCCGGCACATGTTTGGCCCGGCTCAGACGCGTTGCGATCAAGCGATACAGCAACTTGTCCAACTGCGCGTCAATGTACAAAGGATCGGCCTCTACCGCCACGCGCTGTTCAATTTTCGCCATCGTTTCCTGATATTCCTCGGGAAGATCCGAATACTTTCCTTCCGCCACCGCGTGACGCAGCTTGTCCTCATTCAAAGTGCCATTCGGCGACAAAACAGGCTCTTTTTGCCCCATTAACCGCGCTTTGACCAGCGTTTTGAGGTTCAAAATATCGAATTTCAACAGGAAGCAATCGGTAATATCCGTCTCCGGCGTGCATTCACGCACCAGGGCGCAGGCATTGCGCATGTGGTTCTGCGCCAGAACGTCCACTTCCTGCACATTCTGGGCGTCTCCCCACCCGGCTTCCGAAAGGGTACGCGCCGCTTCCTGCGCATTCGGGGCAGAAAGCATGCGCTCCAGCGTTTGTTTGGAAAGCAGGTTTTTTTCCAGGGAACGCACCCGGCCCACTGCATATGCGTGGCTGATTTGAGGCATTTCTGGTCACCTATCCTTCCTGGCCGTCAAAGAGCATTGCAGCCACCTCGGCCTCCAGGGACGGACGAATTTCTCCCAACACTGCTGCGTAGGTAAGGTTAACCTCCATGCCGCCCCGGCGCAAAATCACCCCGCCGCCAAGCTCTCTGCGTTCCTCTGATAGCTTCAACGAAGAAGCCTTGCCCATTTCGGCCAGGCGCGCATTGACCTTTTCCAAAAATTCCGGGGCAAACACGCCTTCATCCGCCTTAGAAATGATCAATTCCTCGTCCCCCTGGGCGGCGTCCGCCAACAAATCGGAGAGAAACCTCCGCGCCTGATCCACCTGCATCCCGCGCATTTGCAAAAGCGCCTGATCAAACGCATCATCCATCACCTGGCGCTTCATGCCCAGATACTCTTTGCGCTGGTCCAATTCCGCCATGCGCAGCATTCTGTCGCGTAATTCTATGGCATCCTTGCGCGCCTTGGCAAGCGCCTGCTCCCGTTTTTGCGCCATCGTTTCTTCGTTTTCCCTGCGCATTTTTTCCACGCGGTCATGGGCTTCCCGCAATCCTTGAGAAGCTTCTTTTCGCGCGTCATCCAAAATCCTGGATGTAATTGCGTCCGCCTTCAAGCGAATCCCTCCTTTTCATCCGTTTGGAGAAACCGCCGTTATGCGAAAATCGCGTTCACCATCAGGAAGGAAGCCAGCAAGGCCAGCACCGCGTAGGTTTCCACCATAACCGTCATAACAATGCCCTGTCCGGCAGAATCATGCCGCTTGCCCAGCATGCAAATCGCAGAAGCCGCTACCCGGCCCTGAATCATTGCGGAGATCAAGCCAACCAGCGCGATGGGCAGGCAAGCCAGGAACGTCATGACGCCCTGAGCAACGGTCACGTCGTAATTTCCGCCCATAATGGTATTCAGCAGCACAATAAAGCCGATCAGGAAGCCGTAAATGCCCTGCGTACCAGGCAGCAATTCCAAAACCAGGGACTGACCAAAGCATTCGGGATTCTCGCTGACCACGCCCGCAGCCGCCTCGCCGGCAATGCCTACGCCCTTCGCCGAACCGATACCCGCAAGAAGAACCGACAGTGCTGCGCCAGCCAGCGCAAGAATAACGCCCAGATTTTCCATGAATAGATCCATCATGTTCCATTTCCTCCCTGTTGTTTCAATTCGTTTATGCTCCACGGCGCTTGCCGCGTTATGCCACCCGTGTTGTCTCGTCCGTTTCAAAATCCACGTATTTGCCCGTTGTGTCCAGAGGCGTAAACGCCACGCCGCCGTCCTCGTAAAACTTGCCGAAAAACTCGATGTACTGCAAGCGGCAGGAATGCACATACGCGCCCAATGCGTTGATGGCGATATTGAAAGAATGTCCAACGATCAACACCAGAATCGCCGCGATGGTGCCCACGCCTCCCCACAGCATCATGGCAACGTTATTCATCACCATGGCAATGACGCCCGTCGCCAAACCCATGCCGAATAACCTTGCGTAGGAGAGAATGTCGGACAAGTAACTGGTGATATCATACAGCTTGCCCAATCCGCCAATCAAGCGGCCAATTCCCTTTTTGTGGCGACCGCCGGTCAGCACAATGCCAACCGCGCCCACCGCCATCAGGATCAGCCCCGCGTTCCCATTCACAAACAGAAGGCCGATTCCGGCGAAGATCATCAGCCAAAATCCCTGGTCGAACAGCGCGTCCAAGGGCTTTCTCCGCTTGAAATTCATATAGATCGCCACGCCCATGCCCGCCAAAATCTGCACAGCGCCCAGCGCAAGACATAGCACCATCATTTTCAGCGGTTCGCTCATGGGCGTAAAGCCAAGCAACGCCGGAGCGTCTTCAATGCCGAACCATCCGCCCAGCATGGCGCCCCAGAATACCGTTGCCAAACCGCCCAGCGAAGCCACAAACGCGATGGAACCCACCGTTCCCTTGCAATGCAGCTTCTTTGCCAGCAATCCGGCCAGCACCGCCAGGATAATGCCATACGCCGCATCCGAAACCATCAAGCCAAAATAGCAGATGAAAAACGGCATCATGACAAATGTTGGATCCAATCCCCGATAATCCGGCAACGAATACATCTTTACGATGGATTCAAACGGGGTAATGACTTTTCCGTTGCGCAGCGCGGTAGGCGGCGTTTCGTCCTCCGCAGGATCGGCAAAGGCAAGATCGTAATCCTTTGTGACCTTTTCTACGGCGTTTTTTACCGCCTGCTCCTTTTCCGCCGGCGTCCAAGCCGTAAGATAAAACGCGCTCTTTGTTCCCGCAAACTTTGCGCTGGCGGATTCGCGCTTCCCTTCCAGTTCCATCACATCCCGCAAGCGTTTCAATTCCTTTGTCCTGCTTCCCATGGATGCAATTTCGCCGTTCAACGCTTCCCGATCCCGGGAAATTTCCGCAATTCTCCGGTTGCATTCCTCCGTGACCATCGCCGGCGTACCCTGCAGGCCCGCAAACTGCGCCGTGGACGCGCCTGCTGCCTTGACCGCCCTGTCGTATGCCGCAAAGTCATTTCTGTGCACCGCGCAAAATGCATAGATGTTCTCCCGGTCTCTGGAAACTTCCTGTATCACCGGCGTCGTGGCAAATTCGCCCGCCGCCAACTTCAATTCTTCCCAGGCCTTCTCGGGAACGATCAGCAATTCCGTCCGGGCATAACGCGTCTGCCCAATCCGTTCCAAGGGCGCGTTCATATCCCGCCAAGGAGACAATTGCCCGATGACCGAATGTTCCTTGGCTTCCCGGGAACGCAGCTGCCCCATTTCGCGCTCAATTTCCTCCAGGCGTTCCACCACCGCGAGCGTATCCGCCTGATTTTCCCGCGCTTTTTCCGCTTCCGCCTCATCCAGCACCGGCTTTAGCGCAAACATGGCCTTCTTTTCCGGATCAAAGACCGCAATTTTGCGAATCGCCCAATCCAGCCGCACGATCGTCTTCTGGATTTCCTCCAATCGTGTGCTGGGCGCTTCCAGAAAAGCGCGCATGTCCTCCTCATCCGATTCGATCACCTGCACGCACGCAAGCCGCTGCAGCCCGCGCAGAATTTTCGCGCCGTCTTTTTTCAGCGCCAGCAGGTGCATTTTTTTCATCTCAACGATTGCCATGAAGAACAATCCTTTCAAAGATGGCCTGTCCCACCGCTTGCACTTTTTGTTCAGCGGCCTGTTTTACCGCCTCCCGTTGCGCGCTTCTGTCGGCTTCCAGCGCACGAATTTCCGCTCGCGTCTGCTCGCCCGCTTCTGCAATCACCTTTTGCGCAGCGTCCCGAATTTCGGCCGCAGTCTGGCGGTTTTCCATGCTGATGGCTTCCTCCACCGCCTTGATTTCATCCCGCGCCTGCCGCACCGCCTCCGCGTGAAGCCGTTCCGCCTCCGCCTCAGCTTTCTGTATCTCATTAAGAAGCTCTACAGACAAGGATTCTTCCCTCCCGTCTCCCGCTGTGTCCGGGAACCTATTTTGTACCGAACAGCCGATCGCCCGCGTCGCCCAGTCCGGGTACGATATACTTGTTTTCATTCAGATGATCATCGATCGCGGCAATGTACAAATCCACGTCGGGGTGGGCTTCCTGCAGCGCTTTCACGCCTTCGGGACAGCCGACCAGGCACAACAGCTTAATGGATTGACAGCCACGCTTTTTCAGAAAATCAATGGCCGCAATAGAACTGCCGCCCGTCGCCAGCATGGGATCCAGCACGATCAGCTCCCGATCCTGGGCGTCGGAAGGCAATTTGCAATAATACTCTACCGGCGTATGGGTTTCCGGATCTCTGTAAAGGCCGATATGCCCCACCTTCGCCGTCGGCACCAGCCGCGTTACGCCGTCCACCATGCCAAGGCCTGCCCGCAAAATCGGCACTACGCCCAGCTTTTTGCCCGCAATGACTCGGCTGGCGCACTTGGCGATTGGCGTCTCGATTTCGACTTCTTTGGTAGGCAATTCCCGGGTTACTTCATATGCCATCAGCATGGCGACTTCTTCCAGCAGTTGACGAAAATCCTTGGTTCCGCAATTCTTGTCGCGCATTAACGTCAGTTTATGCTGTACCAGCGGATGATCAACCACAACCACTTTTCCCATTTTGACCCCTCCATACCATCTTCTTGTAAAGGCCTAATCAGATTTATTATATCCGATTTTCCGAAAAAGCACAAGAGATTTGACCTAAATTTTGTCATTTTTCACGCGCCGTTCTCTTTTCCAGCAACTTTCCCGAAAAAATGCCCGAAAACCAATCGGTCTTCGGGCATTTTCCCTTAAATTGTCGCGTTCAGAAGCGCCGCCATCAGTTTCACGCCATTTTGCATATCCCGCAAGGAAGCGGTTTCGCAGGCGGAATGCACATACCGGCACGGAATCGACAGCACGCCAGAGGGCACGCCGCCGCGGGTCAGCTGCATGGCGCCCGCATCCGTTCCGCCGGCCGTAAGCACTTCCCGTTGCCAAGGCACGCCGGCTTTTTCCGCGGCCTGCTCCATTTTTTCCACCACGACAGGCGCGCACACCACGCTGCTGTCCATGATTTTGACGCAGGGCCCCTTCCCCGCCTTCACGGAAATTCTCGGGCCCTTTGGGGTATCGCCGCACAGGGTGACGTCCAGCGCAATTCCGAAATCCGGCTCCAAATCAAACGCCGCCGCCTTCGCTCCCCGCAGCCCGACCTCCTCCTGCACGGTAAACACCGCGCAGATCTGGTTGTTGCGCGTATGAATCGCCTTCAGCGTCTCCACCAATACGGCGCATCCGGCGCGGTTGTCCAATGCCGGGGCCGTCACCATGTCGTTTTGCAAAAACGCCACGTCCGGGACATACACCGCAACATCGCCAATGGACACCATTGATTCCGCCGCCTGGCGGTCCTCCGCTCCAATGTCTATGAACATCCTGTCCATCGCAACGGCTTCGATCTTTACATCCCGCGTTTCCCGGGCGATTACGCCCGTAACGCCGTTTTCAAACACCACGCGGCGATGGATGGAATTGTACGCGTTGATTCCGCCCACGGCCGCAACGCGCAGAAAACCGTTTTCGTCAATATCCGTCACCATGAACCCGATTTGATCCATGTGCGCCGCCAGCATCACGCGTTTGCCCTCGCCGCGCCTTACGCAAATCAGATTTCCCATCGCATCCCGGCAAACCTCGTCCACATACGGCGTTACCATCTGTTCGATGACCGCTGAAATCCTGTCTTCCCGACCCGTAGGGCCATACGCATTCAAAAGCGCCGAAAGCGTGTTTTTCATCGAAAAATCCTCCCGTCAAAATTCTCCGCCTTGGGAAAGGAACCGGTGGGCAAGCAGATATTGCGCCTCGATGTCCGCAAAGCTCGCCACAGAGGAATGGGACTGAATATACCGGCAGGGCACGCTGATTACGCCCGTGGCACGCGCGCCGGCGTTGGTCTGCAACGCGCCTGTATCGTTTCCGCCGGAAACGTATTTCTTCAATTGCCAGGAAATGTTTCCTTCCCGGGCAGTGTTCTTCAATGCTTCAAACAGCCTTCTTGCGCCGATCGACGCCTTGTCCATAAAGGAGATCACTGCTCCTGCGCCGACCCGGCACACCTTCAAATGATCCTCCACATCGCCCAGATCATTGGACGTCGTGCCCTCCAGCACAATTACCGCATCTGCGTTCACCGCGCATGCCGCCGTCTTCGCTCCCCGCAAGCCGGTCTCTTCCTGCACGGTAAAAACGCAGGTAAGATCGCATGGGTATTCTTCCTCCAGCAAGGACAGCATGGTCATGCAGCCCACCCGATCATCCAATGCCTTCGATTTTACCAATCCTTCGCCAAACTCCACCCATTCGCTGTCAAACGACACATAGTCCCCGGGAGAAACCAATTCCTCCGCGGCCTTTTTGTCCTTCGCGCCAATGTCGATATACAAATCCCCATGGCCCAACACGCGCCGGCGCTCCTCGGCGGACTGCAAATGAATGGCCTTCGCGCCAATCACGCCGGGAACCGCATTTTCTCCCACCAGGACGCATTTCGACACCAGAACCCGGGAATCGATGCCGCCGATCGTCTCGTAGCTGAGAAGCCCGTTGTCGTTGATGCCTACCACGATCAGGCCCACCTCATCCATGTGCGCGGCAAAGGCGATGTGCCTGCGCGGCCCGGCGCCGGCGCCTCGCTTGAAGGCAATCACGTTGCCCATGCGGTCTACGCAAACATGATCCGCCGTCTTGCGCACCTTTTCCAAAATGTAGTCCCGCACGGGAGCCTCCGCGCCGGATACGCCTCGCAGCGCGCACAATTCTTTTAATACCATTTCAGTTCCTCCCAATCCCGGGCGATTTCCTGAATCAGCAGCGCCGTCAACCGTCCCACATCCCGGATCACATCCAGCTTCAGCGTCTCCACGGTGGTGTGCATATAGCGCAGCGGAATGGAAAGCAGCAGCGTTGGAATCCCGTCCCGCGCCACTTGAATTGCGTTGGCGTCGGTTCCGGTGGGCGTGGAACACACTTCTTTGGCAAACGGAATATGGTGCTTTTTGGCGCATTCCTCCGCGCGCCTGTACAACGTGGGATGAATGTTGGGGCCGCAGACGATCGTCATTTTTTCCAGAGGAAACGCTTCCCATTTTCCGGTGCCAGGACCTTCGCCATGGGTCACGTCAATGGCAATGGCATAGTCCGGATTCAGCGCATACGCCGCCGTCGCCGCGCCTTTGAGGCCGATTTCCTCCTGTACAGAGGACACGAAGTACGCGGTGGAATCCAATTTCATGCGGCTCATTTCCTCCGCCGCGATGAGCATGGAAGCAATGCTGGCCCTGTCGTCCATGGTCTTCGCGGCAAAACATCCGCCGGAAAGCGCCTGGGCCTTTGCGCGAAACACCACGGGATCGCCCACGCGCACCAATTTCCGCGCCGTTTCCGCGCCGTATCCAATGTCAATGTACAGATTCTCAAATTGAAGCGTCTGCCTTCTGTCTTCCTCGGAAAGCAAATGGGGCGGCTTGGCGCCAATGACGCCATACAACGGGCCGTTTTGCGCCTGCACCTCCACCTCCATGCCCGGCAGAATTCTCGGATCCACACCGCCGTTTCGGGTAAACCGCAAGCAACCGTCCTGCTCAATTTCCGTAACGGCCAGACCGATCTCGTCCTGGTGGGCGGAAATCATCACGCGCGGACCGGCAGAACCCACCCGGGCAATGACGTTGTACATGGCGTCCACCGTCACCTCGTCGGCATACGGACGAAAGGCTTCCTTCACATATTGGTTTACGCCGCGCTCATATCCGGGAACACCCGGAAGCCGCACGATCTCGGTAAGGAATTTTTCCAAATCCAAGCGTCCTCACGCTCCTTTTTCGCGGTTCATTTCTGCAATGTACCCAACGCGTTCATATCCCCCAGGGGTACGTCCGGGATTATTTCCGCAATGCGACATCATTGATACATCTCGGAAGGGTGTACAATCGCAGTGCCCTTTTCCCGATCAAAGCCTTCCAGAATCAGCAATGATTTCGCGCCCTCCACGCGTTTTGCCTTGGGTTCTGCAGTGGCGATCATCACGCCAACGCCCACCACTTCGGCCTGAAACTCCCGCATCATGTCCACCATGCCCTGCAGCGTGCCGCCGCCTTTCATGAAATCATCGATGATCAACGCGCGCTGTCCCGGCTGCACTGCGCGCCTGGCCAGCGCCATGGTTTCAATGCGGTCGTTGCCGCCGCCGGCAATGTAGTTTATTTTCACCGCGCTGCCCTCATATGCCCGGCTGTCTCTGCGGGCAATGACCAGCTTTACATCCAACATTCTGGCGGTCATCAGCGCGATGGGAATGCCCTTGGTTTCCATGGTAAGCACAAAATCCGGCTTGCGGTCATAATATTGCGCCGCAAGAATTTCGCCCATGGACTGGGCGATGACGGAATCGGAGGAAATATCGGAATTGTACAGAAAACCGCCCGGCAGCATTCTGCCCGGCTGACTCAGCTTTTCCGCCACTTCCATCAAAATTCTGTGGGCCTTCGCCTTGCTGGGAATTGCGCGATACCGCACGCCGCCCGCCGCTCCGGCCACTGTCTCCAGGCGTCCAAGGTCGTTGCGTTCCAGGGACGCGCTTACCAGATCAATGTCCTCGCTGATGGTAGACTTTGCCGCGCCAAAGCGTTCGCAGAATTCGCTGAGCGTATGAATCCTGTTGGGTGTGTCGGTCAAGATGCGCGTCAGGGCGCCAAGGCGTTCGCTGCGCTTTGTTTTTTCCATGTCTGTACCCCCAAAGCCGAAGAATCCCATGTTTTTTTCTATTATAATTCGGAAATGTTTGTTTTTCCATCATTTTTTTCCTTTTTCGGGAATCCAACCAATTTTTAACCTTGCGGACGAATCATTTCGCCGGGAGCGCTTGCGAAGGAACGATCTTTGTTCTATAATAGAGACGTACGGCCTACAATGAATCCGGGAGGCTTTTCATGACAGAGAACATTTTTGACCATCGCGGCGGCCGCATTTATTTCGTGGGCGCGGGCGGCTGCTCCATGTCGGGCCTGGCGCTTCTGCTAAAGCAGGAAGGATTTCAGGTTTCCGGTTCGGATCGCACGCGTTCCCACAAGACAGAGCTTTTGGAAAGGCAGGGAATTCCCGTCGCCATCGGCCACGACGCCAAAAACGTGCATGGCGCGGACGCGATTGTATATACCGCGGCGGTATCTCCCGAAAACCCCGAACGAGCCGAAGCCAGGGCGCTGGGCATTCCGGAAATCGAACGATGCGATCTGATCGGTCAGCTGATGCTGGGCAGCCGTTTCGCCGTGGGCGTCAGCGGCACCCACGGAAAGACCACCACCACCGCCATGCTGGCGCAGGTTTTCCTGGAAGCCGGCGCAGACCCTACCATACATATCGGCGGCGAATTGGATTTCATCGGCGGATCCACGCGTTTGGGACAGGGCGGCGATTTTTTGTGCGAAGCATGCGAATTCAACCGCAGCTTTCTGCATTTTCACCCAACCGTGGCCATTATCCTAAACATCGACGAGGATCACCTGGATTGTTATCGGGACATCGACGACATCGAATCCGCCTTTGCGCAATATGCCGCGTTGGTGCCGGACGACGGATGGGTCATTGCGTGGGGCGACGACGAACGCGCCCGCCGGGTTGCGGAAAACGCCGCTTGCCCGTGCATTCCGTATGGCTTGGGCGCGCACAACCGCCTGCGCCCGGAACATTTGCGCTATGACGAAGCCGGCCGCGCGGAATTCGACGCCGTGCTGGACGGACGAACGCTGGGACATTTCCACCTGGCCGTGGCCACGGAAGCCAATATGCTGGACGCTCTGGCGGTCATCGCCACTGCGGCGGTGCGCGGTCTGCCCATGGACGCCGTCTCTCGAGCGCTCGCTTCCTTTCAGGGCGCCCATCGCCGTTTCGAACGCACCAGCGTCACCGACGGCGTCAGCGTATACACCGATTACGGTCACAATCCTGCGGAAATCAAAAACGCCATCAAATTGGCGACGCTGCAACCTCACGGAAAAATCTGGAGCGTATGGCAACCCCATACCTACTCCCGCACAAAGAAGCTCTTCGACAGCTTTATTTCCACCTTCGATCAGGCGGATGTTTTGCTGATTACGGACATCTGCGGCGCGCGGGAGACAGATCCCGGGGACATTTCTTCCCAAATGCTGGTGGAACCCATTCGCGCCCGGGGCGTGGAGGTGCATCTGACGCCAACCTTTGACGACGCGGAAGCGTATCTGCGCGGACATTGGCAAAAGGGCGACCTGGTAATTACCCATGGCTGCGGCGACATCGACCTGTTAAACGAACAAATCGCCCTGCACGGGGACACGGAAGACATGCGGCGCGCATAAACGCCGCTGACGGACCGTCATCTTACAGCACGGAGGAAATTTTCTTGAAGAAATTACGCGTTTTTGCGCTGCTCCTGGCAATTGCGCTGATTCTGGCCGGTTGTTCCAAAGGACAGGACAACGCGCCCGAAAATACGGAAACGCCCGCGACCAACGGCAGCGAAACTGCCGCTCAAGGGGATGTCTTTGCGTATCCCACGCTGCCTGCGGATCCTGTTGTCACGCCGGAAACGCTCCCCAGCGACACGGCTGCTCCGGTTCCGCAAAACGAAACCCTTGCTCCCGCCAACGCAAACACAAATCCTTATGCCGTCGCCGGGTATTCCTCGGTCACCAGCCAGAGTCTGGCGCTGACCATGCAATACCCCACCGGCTGGACCAACAAACCCGGGCGTTACACCATCTGTTATCAACAGCCTGCGCAGGACGCGGTCTTTCCCGCGCGGATTGCCGTAACGGTAAAAACCCTGAAGCATACGCCCGAGGACAAGGACGACATCATTACGGAATTTCGCACGTTTTTTCAAAGTTTAACCACCATGTATGAAAAGGACGATTTCACCGTGGGCGATACTTTGGAAGAAACCACCTTTTTGGGACAGCCCGCATACGCTTCCACATATGTCACTACCTCCGGCGTTACAGAGGTAAAAGGCTATTGCGTCATTACCGCGGTGGGACGCAAACTGTGCGTATATCACTTCTGTTGCGCATATGACGACTATGCCGCCATGGAACCCTTGCGCATCGCCGTGCGGGATTCCGTGCGCTACATCACCTGATGATATGAACGACGCCTGGAATCCCTGGCACGGTTGCCGGAAATACTCCGAAGGCTGCATGCACTGCTACGTGTATCGCCGGGACGCCCTGTACGGCAAGGACAGTTCCATTGTCCGCCGGACGTCCAGCTTTCGGCTGCCCGTATCCAAGGATCGAACCGGAGCGTGGAAGGTGCCGTCCGGCTCTCATTTGTACGCGTGCATGACCTCCGATTTCTTTCTGGATGAAGCGGATGCCTGGCGCGAAGAAGCCTGGAATATGATTCGGCAAAGACAGGATTTGTCCTTTACCATCATCACCAAACGCGTTCCGCGCATGCGCGAATGTTTGCCGGCGGATTGGGGAAACGGTTGGCCCAACGTGGAATTTGGCGTTACGGCAGAAAATCAGCGCCGCGCACAGGAGCGAATGGATGTGTTTCTGTCCATTCCCGCCTTCCGGCGCTTCGTCCTCTGCGAGCCAATGCTGGAAGCCATAGACCTGTCGCCATGGCTTGCTTCCGGAGCGATCTCTCTGGTCATTGCCGGCGGCGAATCCGGCCCGCAAGCCCGCCCGCTTTGCTATGATTGGGTGCTCGCTCTTCGGGAACAGTGCGCCCGCGCACATGTGCGCTTCCATTTCAAGCAAACCGGCGCAAACTTCATCAAGGATGGCCGCAGATACCATATCGAACGCTATCTGCAAGCTCCGCAGGCACGGCGGGCGAAAATCGATCTGTGATTGTGTTTCATGAAAAAG
>JAQXRL010000153.1 GCA_029218505.1 Eubacteriales bacterium
TCGGGAACTGCGAGATGTTGAGATTGCACAAGACGGGGGAACGCAGATCGCGTCCCGGAAAGCAGAATTTGCGAAGAGAAGCGTGTGATGGACAATTCCTTTGACACCCTTGAAAGCGGGCGTCTGCAGGCGATAAGCCGGATCGGGCTTGGGTCAAACCGCCCGTTCAACGGGTTCAGGTTCTCGAACCCAGCGTACGTCCGCCGTCTACCTGGTAATTTTGGCCGGTAATGAAATCCGCGTCCTCTGAAGCCAGAAACAGGCACAGCTTGGCGACATGGACCGGATCGCCGGAATTGCCATTTTCGCCCAGATATGTCATTCTGGGCATGGGCACACCGTTGCGGTGAATTGCTCCGGGGGAAATGCAGTTTACCTGAATGTTGTACCGACCCACCTCCATGGCCAGCGCCTTGGTAAAGGAAATCAGCGCGCCCTTTGCGGCGGAATAGTCTGCGCGGTTTGGCAATCCACCCACGCCCGCGATGGAGCCGAAAAAGATGATCTTGCCGCTTTTGCGCGCAATCATATCCTTCAGTACCGCATGGGTGCAGTGAAAGCTGCCCTGCACGTTCAGTCCCATGACGAATTCCCAGGTTTCCGGGGCGGAATCCGCGAAGGATGAAATTTTCCCAATCAGTGCCGCGCTGCCTCCGGCGTTGTTGATCAGGATATCGATCCTGCCAAACGCCTTCTTTCCCGCTTCGACGGCGTCCAAGGCGCCCTGGTAATCCCGCACGTCGAAGGCGCAGGTGATGGCTTGGCCGCCTTTCTCCCGAATCCTCTGGGCCACGGGCTGGACATTTTCCTCCCGCAGATCGCACAGCACCATGTTCGCGCCTTCCTCGGCCAGACAGTATGCCGTCTCGCGGCCAATTGCGCCGCCCGCGCCGGTAAGCAGAACCGTCTTTCCCTGTAGCTTCATGGGTTCACGCCCTCCTTTAACCTTTCACGGAGCCGATCATTACGCCCTTTACAAAATATTTTTGCACAAAGGGATACACGCATAACAGCGGCGCGCTTGCAACGACGATCACGGAATACTTCAGCAGTTCCTGCAAGCCCTGCAATTGTGCCAGCATGTCGGGATCCGTGATGTCGGATGTGTCAAAGCTGCTTTCCACCAGGATTTGCCGCAGAAAGATTTGCAGCGGATACAGGCTGCGTTCGGACAGATACAGAAATGCGTTGAAATAGCTGTTCCAATGGCCTACGGCATAATACATGGTGATGACCGCGATCACCGCCTTGGAAAGCGGCAGCACCACATGCCAGAGATATTGAATATCCGTGCAGCCATCCAGCTTGGATGCCTCCAGCAGCGCCTCCGGAATGGTGTTTTGCAAAAATGTACGCGCCACGATCATGTTGTATGCGCTTAAAGCTCCCGGCAGCAGCAGCGCCCAACGCGTGTTCAACAGCCCCAGATCCCGCATCAAAATATAATTGGGAATCATGCCCGCGTTAAAGAGCATGGTAAACGTGAACAAAAACGTGATGGGTCCGCGCCCAACCAATCCCTTCCGGGCCAGCGGATAGGCGCACAGCATGGTGACAAACACGTTGATGGCCGTCCCGAAGACGGTATAAAACAGCGTGTTGGCATATCCGATCCATACCGTTTTATAGGAAAGCAAGTATTGATAGCTATACGTGGAAAAATCCACCGGCCAAAGCCATACCTTGCCTTTGTTCACCGCGGAAGCGGAGGAAAAGGATGCGGATACGATGTACACCAGCGGATACAAGACCGCCAGCGTCATCAACAATACGACGGCATAGCAAATGCCATAATAGATCTTATCGCCGCGGCTTCTATGAATCTTTGTCGCTTGCATGGGTCTTCTCGTCCTTTCACCACAGACTCGTTTCGCCAAGCCGCCCCGCAATGGCGTTCACCGTGGTTACCATCGCCAAATTGATGACGGAATTGAACAGGCCAATGGCCGTTGAATAGGAAAAATTGGTGGATCCGGAGGCGTCCAAGCCAACTTTATAGACATATGTAGAAATGACTTCGCTGGCGGACAGGTTCAGGCTGTTTTGCATCAAATAAACCTTTTCGAAGCCGATGCTCATCACGCTGCCCATGCGCAAAATCAGCATAATGATGATGGTGGGCAGAATGCAGGGCAGATCCACGTGCAGCACGCGCTGAAAGCGGGATGCTCCGTCGATTTGGGCAGATTCGTGCAAATCCGGGCTGACGCCGCTGAGCGCGGCAAGGTAGATGATGGATCCCCAGCCGAAGCTCTGCCATATTCCGGAGGCGATATACATGACGCGAAAATTTCCCGGCGACGCGAACAGATTTTCCGGATATGCGCCCGTCAGGGCATACATCAGCACGCCGTATGCGCCGACGCGGGAATGAAAGATTTGGTTCATCATGCCCACCAGAACCACCACGGAAATAAAATGCGGCATGGTCACGATGGTCTGGGTTACTTTTTTCACGCGCTGTGCGCCAAAGCTATTCATCATAAGCGCGAAGACAATCGGGATTGGGAAAGAAATCAGAATCATGCCTGCGGAAAGAATCAATGTGTTGGAGATGACCTGAGCACATTGATAGGAAGCAAAGAACTGCTTGAAATATTTTAGCCCCACCCATGCGCTTCCCCAGATGCCGTCCCGGGAGGTGTACTTCCGAAACGCAATTTGCACGCTGGGCATGGGTGCGTAATGGAAAACCAGAACATACGCCAGGGGCAGCAAGAGCAACAGGTACAATTGCCAATCCGCGCGCATCCTGGCCCATTTGCGGTTGTTCATGCGCATCCTCCTTGAAAACGCTGCGCGCGGGAATGAACCGCGCGCAGCGCATTGATCTTGTTATTTGTACATGCGGGTGTACACTTCGTTGACGACGCTCAGAACGTCATCCAGGCCGATGGTATGGCATTGCGCCACAAAATCCTCCCAACCCGCGTCGATGTCCGTGTTCCCGGCCAGGAAGTTTGCCGTGCTGGCCTTTACGTAATCCAGCAGCGTGGTGCGAATTTCCGAAATTGCTTCCGTTTCTTCCGCCGTGTACAGCAGCTTCGGAATTACTTCGTCCGGATTCCAGCCGCTTTCCTGATAGATGGAATAGGAATAGCTGGGAACGATATCCGATTGTGCTGCCGCATCTGCGCCCATACCATTTGCGATTGCGTACTGGCGAACATAAGGACCTGTTTGCCGCCATCCTGCATTCTGCACCGTACCGGATCCCCAATAGGTAGGATCATCATACGGTACGATATATACCGGCCAGCCTTCTACCAACGGACGGTACTTTTCAATGTTTTCAACATTTTCGGCATAATCCCAGTCCGTACCTTCTGCGCCCCAACGGGCAGTGATTGAGAGATCTTCCGCGCACAACAAATCGCCCATCCGGAAGGCCGCTTCCGGGTTTTTGCAGTTCTTGGTAACAACAAAACTGATGCTTGCGACAGAAGGCCTAAAGGTAGCATACTGAACGTTTTCAGGGCCGATCAGAGCGGAGAGGGGGAGAAAGTCATAGCGGTAATCCAAAGCGGCATCAATCATGGATGTCGACAAGTATACAACCATAAATGCAACAGGATCTTCGCTGCTCACCAGTCTCTTAAAGGAGGCGTCATCCTGCGTCAATGTCTCCATGGGAATAAAACCGGCTTCAAACAGGCTGCGGATGTATTTCAATCCTTCCTTCCAGGCGTCTGTGGTGTAGGCTACGTCCACGACGCCGTCCTGCACGGTGAAGTAATCTGTGTCCCCGGCATATACGAAAGCGTTCATCAGATAGGCAAACCATCCGTCGTAATTGCCGCCCCATGTGCCCGTCAAAGCGATTTCGTCTGCCTTGCCGTTGCCGTTCATGTCCTGGCTGCATACCTTTTCAAACAGTTCATACAGTTCCTGGGTGGTGGTGGGTTCTTCCAGCCCCAGTGTCTCCAGCCACGGTTTGAAGTAATATCCCTTGTGGGGATATTCGTTCATGTAGGATTGATTATAGGTGGGAATGCCGTAGATTTCACCGTCGGGCGACTTGATTTGTGAAATGAAATCCGTGCCGGTACGATCCATGGCTTCATGAATGTAGTAGGAAATCGAAGGGTCGTTGTAATATTCCGTCAAGGGCAGAATCGCGCCCTCCAGCGCCCACTGGTAAGCCATGCTGTCTATGTTTCCCACTACGCTCCCCAAAATGACATCCGGAAGCTCGTCGCCGCCGGCCATCACCATCAGGTTGAGCTTGCTGGCGTAATCGTTGGAATCAAACACCACGAATTCCAGGTCAAAATTGCCGCGTTCTTCGATCAGCTTTGTCAAGCCGTTGGTTTCCCAATCCTCAATGAGCGTATTGTCCGGAACGCCAACGGTGAGATGCACCGTTTCGGAACAAATGGGGAAAGAACCATCCGTGCTGTACGTAATTTCCGCCAGCGCGCCGCTTGCGAGCGCCGTCAACGCCAGCATCGCCGCCAGCGCCATTGCAATTGCTTTTCTCATGTTCATGTTCGCTTCTCCTGTTTTGCGTCAAATTTGCATCCGTCGGTGAAGATTCTGCTTGCGCAAGCAGCAATTCCACGCCCGATTTCCCAGAATGCGCGGCCGCACATCGTGATTTTATTCTACGACAGTTTCTTCGAAATTTCCACAGGATATCCCGAAAACATGTCGTGATTTTGAGAAAAAACGGTGATGGATTTCTTTGAAAATCGGAAAACCAGCCGGAAAATCGAAAAAATGGCAGATCGAAAATTGCAACCCCTCGTCGTTTATGCTAGAATAAGGCAAATGCGACAGGAGGCGGTTCTGATGGCGGATTCACGTTCCTCCCAAAAGGACGGACGTAGCGTAATCCTTTCCTTTTTGTTGGTCTATTCGCTGTTTGCTGTTTTGATCCTGCTGTCCGCGCTGCCTGCCTATCATTATTTCTCCACGTTTGTCACAAACACCACCATAAACGGATACCAGGAGTTGCTGAATACGGGCGCCCGCAGCCTGGACGCCACCCTGTCTACGCTGAATTCCGCCGTGTTGGCCACGGCGAAGGATGCGCGATTCAGCGTGTTCAAATACAAAAACCCCGAGGAAAGCATGAATCCCTTGCAGCTCCCGGAGCTTTCCTCTGCGCTGAACAGCTTGCTTCTTTCCGACGAAATCATTGCGGATGCGGGCATCCTCTTTTCGGCGGATGTGGTGATTACGCGCCACAGCAATTTTTATGGACGCCGCTTTCATTTCTTGTATCCGGATTTTCTTTCCTGCGGCGAGATGGACGAGAACGAATGGCGCGCCGTGTTGACGGACAACGGGCCGCTGCTGCCCGCGATGCAATATACCTCCGGGTATAGTTCCTTTGAAGCGCTGACGTATTGTACCTCCTGGTCCAGCGGCGGCTATGTTTCCAAGAGCACGTTTTTTGCGCTGATTCCCGTGGAACCGCTGCTGCATCTTTGCAGTGACGATGAAGTATTGCTGCATGGCTATGTCGAAATTCTGGATTCCGGCGGGAATACGCTTGCTTTCCGCCAAGGGGATTCGGCCGGCGCCTGTTATGAAATCGAAGCCAGAACAAATCAATATGCGTTGACGCTGCGCGTTGGCGTGCCTTCCGTTATCATTCAGCAGAAAATGCAGGTGTTTCGGCGCATGATTCTGCTGTTTGTTTCGGGAATGGTGGTCTTTGCGCTGGTTTTGGCTTTGCTGTTCGCGTCCAGAGCTTCCATGCCCATCCGACGCCTGTACCGTTTGATCCATGCCACGACCCATGTTTCGGAAGAATATGCACGCCATGCTTCCCGGGAACGCGGGCTGCGAACGCGCTATGCGCAAAATATGGACCAATTGGCGCAATCCATCGGCGCCATTGAGCATCGTTTTGAGGATTACGAATGCACGATTTCTGCCCAACGAACATCGCTGCGGGCGCAATTGTTGAATCAGGCCATGCACAGAAGCCTTTCGGATTCCGATGCGTTTCATGACCTGTTTCCGGAATTTCCTTCGCAATATCGCCTGTGTCTGTTGCGCTACGAGCTTCCGGAAGGCAGCGCCATCGACCTGGCCGCGCGGTTGCAAATGAATATTGCGGCAATGGTGCGTTCCGAAACTGAAAACGTCATCGTGCACGGCATGGACGGCGACGCACTGGCGCTGATTTTGCCGGAAACGGAGAATTCGGATTGCGTCATTCGCCTGCAACAGCTGCGCGACCGGCTGATTCAGCAGATGGGCTTGCCTGTTGGCTTTGCGCTCAGCGATGTTTTTTCCGGCACGGAGGCGCTTTCAAACGCATATCAGCAAACGCAGTTTTTGTTCGCAGCTTCCCCGGATCCTTTCGTACTCAGCGTGGAACAGATGAAGGATTTGCCCGCGCAGAAGCACCCCCTGCCGCTTTCCTATTCGGAACTGAGCGCCATGTATGCCGCGCTGTCCGCCGGAAACCTATCCGCCGTTCTTTTTACGCTGGAGGAATGCACGGAAAAATTGGCGGGTGCGGATGTGGAACTGAAACGGCATGTGTTCAACCAGTTGACGGATCTGATGAATCATGTGCGGCTGGAAAACCCGGCGCTGCTGTACGATTTGACGCTGCCTGCCTTTGGAAACGACGCGCAATTGCCCGTGGATTTTGCGCCATACGCGGAATTCATTTGCGAAGCGCGCAACAGCGAACAGGAAGATCAAACCCATATGTTTTCTCAAAAGATTCTGGCCTATGTCAACGAACGCCTGTATGATCCGGAATTATACGTGCAATCGGTCGCCAACGCGTTCAGTATTTCCCCGCCCACGTTGCAAAAAATGATACGACAAGCCACTGGACGAACCTTTGCGGCATACGTGGAGCAGGAACGGCTGAAATACGCCTGTGTTCTCTTTGCGGAAAGCGATCTTTCCGTGCAGGAAGTCGCGGCCAAATGCGGCTTTATCTCTCCCAATACCTTTTATAAATCCTTTCGCCGCAAATATGGCCGTCCGCCTCAGGCAATTCGGAAATCCTGACCGGCGCGGCGTGAATTTCCTTTTGCGCAAAGCTTTGCTGTTCTTGACGAAAGATACCAAACACGTTATAATATGGCTGGCAAAAATACTTCCGATGCTGCGCGAAAAATTCCCGGACACTCCTGTTGCAGAAGCTTCATGCGCGGCTTCAACCGAACGATTTTCCCCACTTTGGAAAGGAGAACAGCAAAATGTTTGAATGGATGGAAAAATACGATTTTTTTCAGCACCGCCCTCCGGTGCAGGTTGACCAGCTTTCGCTGACAAAACGGCTGCAGCATCCATCCGGCCCTGTGGACGTGGTGTTGGATACGGACGCCTACAATGAAATCGACGATCAATATGCCCTGGCATATTTGGCGCTGAATCCGGAAAAGCTGCGGCTGAAGGCGATTTGCGCCGCGCCGTTTTGCAACCAGAACGCGGAATCTCCCGCACAGGGCATGCAGAAAAGCTATGAGGAAATCCATCACATTTTGTCGTTAATGGGACGGAAGGATTTGCAGGAAGCGGTATATCGCGGCGCGGAAGATTATCTGGTCGATGAAAAAACGCCCAGAATTTCCGATGCTTCCGAGGCAATAGCGCGGCTGGCCATGGCCTATACCCCTGAAAACCCCCTGTACGTGGTGGCCATCGGCGCCATTACCAACGTGGCTTCCGCATTGATTGCCCATCCGGAGATTCGTGACCGCCTTGTGCTGGTGTGGCTGGGCGGGCATGCGTTGCACTGGCATGATACCCAGGAATTCAATATGATGCAGGACGTGGCTGCCGCCCGGGTGGTGCTGGGCTGCGGCATGGCCGTGGTCTTGCTGCCCTGCATGGGCGTGGTTTCCGCCTTCGCCACCACGGAACCGGAATTGCGCGCGCATCTGGAGGGCAAAAACGCCCTGTGCGATTATCTCCTTTCCCACACGGTGGAGCAGGCAACCCGGGATAGCCGCATCGCCTGTTGGTCCAGGGTGATTTGGGATGTGACCGCCGTCGCCTGGCTGCTGGATGGACATTTTATGGAGGACGAACTGATTCCCAGCCCAATTCCGGAATATGATTATCACTGGGCGCAGGACCAGAGACGCCATCCGATTCGCTATGTTTATCACATCCATCGGGATAGCCTGTTTGAGGACTTGTTCCGCAAATTGGCTGCTTTCCAATAGACAAGGATTCTGTTGCCGCGGCAGAAATGTCGCGGCAACCTTCATGAAAATGCGCAAAACGCAGGAAAGGAAATCTGCATGATGAACCGACGGCTGCTCAACGATGGATGGCGGCTGCATGAGGCGCCGCTTGAATGGAACCGGGACTGCTTGGCGAAAGTATGCGCCATGAAGGACGGCTGGATGGATTGCAATGTTCCGGTGGATGTCCACATGCCGCTGCAGGAATACGGCAGAATCGGCGACGTTGTGGAAGGGGACAACTGCTTCGGCGCGGAATGGATCGAAGGGCGATCCTGGTGGTTTGTCAAGGAATTTGACGGCGCGGAGATCGATTTGGAAAGCGATCTGATAGAACTGACGCTGGAATCGCTGGATGCCAATGCGGATGTGTTTCTCAACGGCACATGGTTGGGATCTCATCAAAGCGCCTTTTATCCTTTCCGCAAAGCGGTGGGGGACATTTTGGTTCCCGGACGCAACGTGCTGGCCGTGCGCTTGACCACTGGGCTGGAATTGGTTTCCGACGGGGACTTGGCGGAAATCCACTGGGCGTGTTCCCACGAACGCAACAACGGCTGTCCCGAGCGCGGCGATCTTCGCCGGCCCTTTGTGCGCAAGCCGCAGTATTCCGTGGGATGGGATTGGGGCCCAAAGGCGCTCACCTGCGGTATTATGAAGGATGTCGCCATTACGACATACCGAAAAACCGCGCTGCGGGGCGTGCATGTTTCTACCTGCAGGCTGCATGACGGCGCCGCCGACATTCGCCTGGAGTTGGAAATTGAACAATTGGACTTCATTGCAACCCGGGATGCGGATGTCGAAGTGACAATTTGCTTCCAGGGCAGAGAATGCGCCGCCATGGCTGCCCGGGACGTGTTGCTGTGTTCCGGAATGAATTACATTTCCCTAACCGCTACGATTCCGGAGGCGCAATTGTGGTGGCCTTCCGGGTATGGCGATCATCCTCTGTATACGCTGCGCGGCCGGATTTGCTGTGAAGGATGGTCGGAGGAAATTTCGCCCATGCGCTTTGGTGTTCGCACCGTAGAGCTTGATCTCTCCCGCGTGGACGAGCACAGGCGCAACTTCTTCCTGCGCGTCAATGGCACGCCGGTGTACTGCAAAGGCGGCGACTGGATTCCCGCCGATTCCATCTACGCGCGTGTAACGCCGGAAAAATACCGCGTCCTGATTGAAGAGGCCCGGGAAGCCAACTTCAATATGCTGCGGGTGTGGGGCGGCGGCCTGTATGAAGGCGAGTTGTTTTACAATCTATGCGACGAAAACGGGCTGATGATTTGGCACGATATGATGTTCGCCTGCAGCGCGTATCCGGATCATCGGGAAGATTTCCAAATGCTGGTGGACCGGGAATTGCGGCATCAACTGGCTCGCCTGCGCAACCATGCCAGCGTGTGCCTGCTGTGCGGCAACAACGAAATTCCCATGATGCTCAGCCGGGAGAATCCGCTGGTGGCGGACAGGCGTTACGAAAAACAATACGGCCTGAGCATTTTTAACCGGCAATTCCGAACCCTTGCCCATGCGCTCTGTCCGGAACTGCCCTGTTGGAACTCTTCGCCTTATGGCGGCGATTTTGCCAACAGCGACGATGTGGGCAACAAGCACCATTGGGGCGAATGCATGATGAACCGGGACATGGCAAAGCGCATTGAGCCGAAGGAATACGACCGGGTGACATCCCGCTTTGTCACGGAATACGGCTATCCTGGTCCGTGCCCGATTGCATCCATGAAGCAATATCTGGGCGGCGGAGAAATCGACCGCGCCAGTCGCGTTTGGGAGATGCACACCAATACCTTCGAAAAACACACCGTAAACGCCGGCATTGAGAAGCATTATCTGGATGGCGCGGAGTCGCTGAGCCTGGAGGACTATATTCTGTACGGCGGCATGGTGCAGTCCCTGATGCTGGGCTATTCCCTGGAAGCGCTGCGCTTCAAGGATTTTTGCGGCGGCGGATTGTTTTGGATGTACAACGATACGTGGGGCGAGGTGGGCTGGACCATTGTGGATTATTACCTGCGGCGAAAGATTTCCTATTACGGCGTAAAGCGCGCCTTTGCGCCCGTGAAGCTGACGCTGCGGGTCATGGACGATGAAATCGTGTTGCAATGCGCCAACGACACGCCAAACGATCTGGTGATTGACGCGGAATGCGGATGGATGTCCTTTGACGGAAGCGCGTCCAGCCTGCGGAAAGAGCGCCTGACGCTGCCAGCGCGCTCCCGCGTGTACGCAAGGCGTTGGCCGGTGCCGGCGGATGTGGATTTTGCCGGCGGTACATTTGTGGCAATTTCCAGGAACGACAGCCTGGATCCGGCGGTATTGCGCATGCTGGATGTCCGTCAAATGCGCTTGACGCGCAGGCCCCTTCGGGTAATCGACGCGCGCATGGAAGGCGAAGACGCCGTGTTCACCCTGGAAGCAGATGCGTTTGTCCATGGAGCATATATAGAAACCGACTGCCGCTGTTCGGACAATTACTTCGATCTGTTGCCGGGCCAGCGCAAAGTCGTGCGGGTTTTCCGTGCCGGGAACGCGCAAATGCATTGGAAACAGGTTCGGTAAGGCACAAACCAACAAAAGCCTCCGGGGCATATGCCTCGGAGGCTTTGTATAGAGGGGATCAAAGAGAAAAGGAGTAGAAACTTCTATGTCAACGGTTTGCTTGAACCGATGGTCTTATGATACAAGACGGCTGTGAATTCAATGTGTACAAATCGTGAACATCCTTGGGTAATTCTGAGAAACCACAATCCTGTCATTTCAACCGTCAAAACTGGGTTTTCGAGCAGATTGCGTTGCGTGAAGGAAGAATCCATTGTATAATGATGGGGAATCGAGGGGCGATTTCCGACTGGCGGGCGGAACCTTTGCAAGCCGCGCGCCGACGGTCGTGCTGAATGCTGGACGCTGTGGAACGTCCTCAAAGGGCGCTCACAAGAAAAGAGGATGAAACGTATGCTGGAATTTCGGAATTTTTCCAAAACCTACAAGGGTGGAAAGCGCGCCGTGGACAATTTGTCGTTGCGGATTGAGGCGGGCGACGTATATGGCTTCATTGGACACAATGGCGCGGGAAAAACCACGTCCCTGCGGGCGGCAGCCGGTCTGTTGGATTTCACCGAAGGCGAAATTCTGATCGACGGAAAATCCGTCAAGACGGATCCCATGGCCTGCAAGCGGGTAACCGCCTATGTGCCGGACAATCCGGATTTGTATGAATATCTTTCAGGCATGCAATACCTTCGTTTTATTGCAGATGTCTTCCGGCTGGACAACATCCAGCGCAGGGAGCGCATCGAACGTTATGCCACGGCGTTTGAAATCGATCAAAACCTGGGCGACGCCATTGCTTCGTATTCTCATGGCATGAAGCAGAAACTGGCGCTGACCGCCGCGCTGATTCATCAGCCTCGCCTGCTGATTTTGGACGAACCCTTTGTGGGCCTGGATCCGATCGCGGTGCATACCTTTAAGGGATTTATGCAGGAAATTTGCGACCAGGGCGGCGCGGTGTTCTTTTCAACGCATGTGTTGGACGTGGCGGAAAAACTGTGCGATAAAATTGCCATGATTCGTCAGGGCAAGCTCATTGCCAACGGGCCGACTGCTTCCGTGCGAGGCGATTCCTCCCTGGAAAGCGCGTTTCTGGAATTGGAAAATCAAAAGGATGGTGCGCAGGAAGCATGAAGACACTGCGAATGTTGTTAAGCGTGTACGGACGCGAACTGTTTGGAATCAACAAGCGCGCGCATATGCCCGGAAAGCGCACGGGCCGTCGGTTGAGCGCCGGCGCTTTCTATGCGCTGGCGATTGTTGGCGCATTGGTTGTCTTGGCGTTTGCGGGATTCTATTGCGCCATGGCCGCCTATGGCCTAAATCAAGTGGGGATGCTTCGCATCTATCCCGGATTGGTGCTTGCGCTTTTGTGCCTGATGGACCTGATTACCACCATTGCCCGGGCGTCGGATGTGCTGATCAAAACCCGGGACTTTGATCTGGTAACTTCGCTGCCCATTCCGGCATGGGTGTTGGCCGCTTCCCGGGTGATCAGGCTGTACATCATCAATCTGGCGGCGACAGTTCCCATCTGGCTGCCTGCCGGCGCCTGTTACGCGTTCTTTGCCAAGCCGCCGCTGCTGTTTTATCCCGTGTATCTGCTGAGCATGCTGCTGGCGCCGCTGCTGCCCGTGGCAATTGCCGCGGTGCTGGGCGCGGTGATCGCCCTGATCAGCGCCATGCTGGGCAACGGAAAGTACATTCGGCTGATTCTTGGCTTCCTGTTTCCCATGGCGATCATGTACATGAGCTTTTCCTTCTCCTTCAATGCCCAAAATGAAGCGGTGCTGGTGAGCATGGTCGGCAATCTTTCGGGAATGGTAAACCGCGTGTGGCCCGTTACGGAAATGTTCACCAAGGCCTGCGTGGATTTGGATATGGCGGCGTTGGCTGCCTTCGCGGCCATTTCCATCGGCGCTTTCGCACTGTTCTGTCTGGTGTATGGCCGGTTTTACGTGCGGCTGAACACCTTCACGGATGGGAAGCGTACCCGCCGCCGCACCACGGCCGTGCAAGGCATCCGTTCCCTGAACGCGGCAATGTACCAGCGGGAAATGAAACGCTATTTGGCCAGCAATATTTACGTGATGAACACTGCCTTTGGCATGGTCTTGTCCCTCATTGGCGTCGTGGCGCTTGCCATCATGGGGTTGGATAAAGTTGCAATGCTGATGGAATTGGGCGGATTTCAGCAATACCTGGCGGCCTTTATCCCGTTTGTCCTGGCATGTTTGGCCGCGATGAGTTGCACCACCGGCAGCAGTATTTCCATGGAGGGCAAATCGCTGTGGATCATGCAAAGCATGCCCGTTTCCGCATTCCGCTGGTTCATGTCAAAGATTTACGTCAGCCTTACGGTGTCCTGCCCCGTAATCGTGCTGGACGCCCTGGTGCTCGGCTTTGCATTGAAGCTTTCCGCGATGCAAACGGCGCTGGCAATCCTGATGCCTGCGGGATATGCCCTGATGGCCGCGGTGGTGGGACTTTGGGGAAACCTGCGCTTCCATCGGTTCGATTGGTCCAATGAAACCGCCGTCGTGAAGCAAAGCCTTGGCGCCGTGATTCCCGTTTTGCTGGGAATGTTGCTTACCATGGCGCCTGGCGTGGCCATGGGATTCATCGGCGGCAGGGCATGGCAGCTGGTGCCGTGGCTGTGCACCGCCGGTTCCTTTCTCATCTCGGCGGCGCTGTTGGCTGCGCTGTATGGCAACGCGAATCGCATTGTACGGACGTTGGGTTGAACCACAAATGGAGAAATTGTGTAAAATTTTTTGCGATTCCCCGGAAAGCTCTTGCTTTTCGGGGAAATCTATCCTATAATGTATCAGTCTGCCCCGGATGTGGGCTGCTGTTGTTGACCAAAGGAGAAATGCTTGGTTGATCGGCGGTCGCGGAAATCCGCGGGAGCCGAATAAGCATACGGGAGGTGTCTAGAGCAATGGCATCGGATAAGCGCGTGAAGGTTACGCTGGCCTGTGCGGAGTGCAAACAGCGCAATTACAATACCATGAAGAACAAAAAGAACGATCCTGATCGTCTTGAAATGAACAAGTATTGCCGCTTCTGCAAAAAGCATACCAGCCATAAGGAAACCCGTTAAGTGCTTCGGACCAAAAGACAAGGATGTGAGAGCATGGCAAACAACGCCGAAAAGCCCAACATCTTCAAGCGCATTGGCCTGTTCTTCTGCCGCATGGGCAAAGGTATTGCCAAGGCATTTAAGAACATGTTCTTTGAACTGAAGAAGGTCACCTGGCCCACCAAGAAAGAAATGATCAACTATTGCGTGGTCGTGTTCATTTTCATGGTCGTGATGGGTGTCGTTATCGGCCTGTTCGATTTGGGAGCCGGCGCGCTGGTGAACCTTATCGTCAGCTTCTGATTTGAGCGCTAGGAGACGGAAATGTCAGAAAAAGCGGACATCAAATGGTATGTGGTTCACACCTATTCCGGATACGAAAACAAGGTCAAGGTCAATTTGGAAAAGGCCGTTGAAAACAACGGCATGCAGGATTTGATTTTTGACGTTCGCATTCCCGTGGAAGAGGCCGTGGAAATCAAGAATAACAAGCGCAAGAACGTCCAACGGAAGCTCTTGCCTGGCTATGTTATGGTCAAAATGATTTTGACCAATGAAAGCTGGTATCTGGTGCGCAATACGCGCGGCGTTACGGGCTTTGTCGGTTCCGGCAACAAGCCAACGCCGCTATCCGATACGGACTTCGAAAAGATTTTCGAAACGCATACCGCAACGGAAATTGACATTCGTCCGGGCGATACCGTGCGCATCCTGTCCGGCTTGTTCGAAAATTTTTCCGGACGTGTCGTGTCTATTGACGAACAGACGCAGAAAATCAGCGTGATGGTACCCATGCTGAAGCGGGAAACCGCCGTGGATTTGGGGTATGACGAAGTCGTCCGGGAAGAATAACCCCTTGTTCCCTGTTAACTGACAATCCGCATGTCGGGTTTCAGTCGTGGGAGGTGCGCCCATGCGCGCCGTTTCACCACATACAAGTAAGGAGGAAATCCCAATGGCAAAGAAAGTTACTGCGCTGATTAAGTTGCAGGTCAATGCCGGCAAGGCAACGCCCGCGCCGCCAATCGGTCCTGCGCTCGGTCAGCATGGCGTGAACATCCCCGGCTTCTGCAAGGAGTTCAACGAGCGCACCAAGAACGAA
>JAQXRL010000154.1 GCA_029218505.1 Eubacteriales bacterium
TTCTTCGTGTCCTCTATGCGGGAATAGCTGCCCTATTTTTGCGTTCCATCGTCTAAAATCGACTGCACATCCGGAAAGAGCGCCAGACTTCGCCGGAGAATTCCATGCATTTGAGCGATGGCCACGCCATAATTGGTCATGGGAACACCGCCGTCCTCAGCACAGCGCAGGCGCGAAAGCATTTCCCGTTGGTTCAGCATACAACCTCCGCAATGCACGATCAGTCCGTAACCGGAAACATCTTCCGGAAATTCTGTGCCGGATACAAACGAAAACTCCAGCTTTTTCCCCGTGTAACGGCGAATCCACGCGGGCATTTTGACCGTTCCGATATCTTCGCACTGGCGGTGATGCGTGCAGCCCTCTGCGATCAAAACCTTGTCTCCATCCCGCAGGCGGTCCAATTGCGCGGCGCCGCGCACCAGGGCTTCCAGATTTCCCTTGTATCTGGCAAACAGAATGGAAAAAGATGTCAGCGGGATTTCCTCCGGCACATCCTTCGCCACCTTTTCGAACGCCTGGGAATCCGTAATCACCATGGCCGGCTTTCGCGCCATGGACGCGAGCATCTGCGGCAACTCCCGCTCCCGACAGGCAGCCGCCATGGCCCCCGCATCCAGGATTTCCCGCAACGTCTGCTGCTGGGGCAAAATCAATCGTCCCTTGGGTGCGGCGGAATCAATGGGAATGACCAATACCGCCAATTCTCCCGGATGCAGCAGATCCGCCAGCAGCTTCTGCTGGTTGGCCGTGTCCGCCATGATATGCGCCAGCATTTCCTTTAGCGCAAAAATGTTTTGCCCGGTAGACGCACTCACATAGATGGTTCCCGGCTCCGCCTGCGGAATCTTTTCCAGCAGATCCGCCTTGTTATACGCCACCACATGGGGAATTTTCCTTTTTGCAAAGCGTTCCAGCAATTCCCGATCGCAATCTCGCAGTCCAACGGATGCGTCCACCACCAATACGGCAATGTCCGTGCGGTTCAGCGCCTGCCGAGCCTTCCCCACGCGCAAATCTCCCAGCGCGCCGGAATCGTCCATGCCCGGCGTATCCAAAATAACGACAGGCCCCAGGGGCAACAGCTCCATCGCCTTTCGCACGGGATCCGTCGTGGTACCTTTGATTTCCGAAACGACGGAAAGGCTCTGTCCCGTTACCGCATTGACCACGCTGGATTTTCCCGCGTTGCGCATTCCAAAAAAGCCGATGTGCACCCGTTCGGCGGAGGCAATATCGTTCATTCCCATCTTGCGTTTGCTCCTTCCGCGTCAAAATCGAAAGTCCCGGCGATTGGAGGAACGAATGTCCGCAATATTTTGCGCCGCGATGTCCCGCACTTTTTGCGAGGGAATCCGTTCCAATTCCCGATGAATCATTTCATAACCCACGCGCCGCGTCTCCTCCGACGCGTAATCCTCCAGATATTCCGTCAGCGTCATCAGGGCGTTGGGATGGCAGCAATTCAAAATCTGTCCGCTCTTGCACAGGCTCATAAACCGGTCTCCGGTGCGGCCTTCCCGGTAGCACGCGGTGCAGAAGGAAGGAATGTGTCCGTTCTCCATCAGCCAGCGCACCACTTCATCCAGCGTTCGCTGATCGGATACGTCAAACTGCTCTGTGTCGTGGGGCCGCTCCTGCTGGGTATAGCCGCCCACGGAAGTTCTGGAGGCTCCGCTTACCTGGGAGACGCCCAACCGCAACAGCTTTCCGCGAACTTCCTCGGATTCCCGAGTGGATACGATCATGCCCGTATACGGCACCGCCAGGCGAATGCAGGCCGTAATCTTCGCAAAAATCTCATCGGAGATGGAATTGTCAAAGGCGTTGGGATCAATGTCGTCCGCATGCTTTACTCTGGGCACGCTGATGGTATGCGGACCCACGCCGTGAACGGCTTCCAAGTGTTCCGCATGCATGATCAGCCCCGCGAATTCGTATTTATACCGCTCCAAGCCAAACAATACGCCCAGCCCCACATCGTCTATGCCGCCATCCATGGCCCTGTCCATGGCCTCGGTGTGATATGCATAATCGTGCTTGGGTCCCGTTGGATGCAGCGTCAAATAGCTCTCCTTGTGGTATGTCTCCTGAAACAGGATATACGTGCCGATGCCCGCTTCCTTTAATTTGCGATAGTTCTCCACCGTCGTCGCGGCAATGTTCACGTTCACCCGGCGGATCGAACCGTTTTTGTGGTTTACGCCGTAAATCGTGTGAATGCATTCCAGGATATACTCAATGGGATTGTGTACGGGATCCTCGCCCGCTTCGATGGCCAGGCGCTTGTGACCCATGTCCTGCAGGGCGATTACCTCCTGCCGAACTTCCTCCTGGGTGAGCTTTTTCCGAGCGATATGCTTGTTTTTCAGATGGTAAGGACAGTACAGGCAGCCGTTTACACAATAATTGGACAGATACAGCGGCGCAAAAATGACAATGCGGTTTCCGTAAAAGGCCAGCTTGATCTCCTCGGCAATGCGGTTTATTTCCGCCACCTTTTCCGGGATTTCGCACGCCAGCAGCACGGACGCCTCCCGATGGGTCAGTCCGGCACAGGTTACGCCTGAAGCCGTCTTGCGGGGGCGCGCTTTTTCCAGAATTTCATCAATCAGCCCGACGTTGTTCTTGTTCTTTTCCGCATATTCCAGGGTTTCCAGAATTTCTCCGTCATGAATGAACTCTTCCGCCTTCCGGGATTTGGGATTGTATGTTGCCATGTGCTTCTTCCTTTCTTTGGGTCAGAACATCTTCCCCGTCAGAGAATGGTTCTATTCGAACGTCGCCGCGATGGCTGACGGTCTCGTAGCCGATGGATTGCATTTGCGCCGCCAACGCCGCCAAGCATTGGGCGGATTCCTCGCCGGTGGAACGCTTGTTGTCGTACAGTTCATATTTTTTGCGCACAGACGCGGGAGACAGGTTTGGCATCACCACGTTGGCGCCCGCCAGAATTCCCATTTCCCGTCCGTGGGGCGCAATGGTGCCCAGCGCCGTGGTGGATGGCAGAAGCACTCCCGGGGAAATCAACCGCACGATGGACAATAGATAGCATGTCATTTCCACGCTGCCGGCGCGTTCGTTTCGGAAGGGCGTGGCATGATGGGGCACAAACGGCCCAATGCCGCACATCTCCGGCTGAAATTCTTCGATGAACTTCAAATCCTGCGCCAGCGTATCCTGCGTCTGTCCCGGAGAACCCACCATGAACCCGCAACCCGTCTGATACCCCAGGGATTTCAGTTCCGTCAAGCACGCCATGCGATGGGCAAAGGACATCTCCGGGGGGTGCAACCTGCGATAATGCGCCTCGTCCGCCGTTTCGTGGCGCAGCAGATAGCGGTCCGCGCCCGCCTTCCGCAGCTGCCGAAAGCTCTGTCCGCCCCGTTCCCCCAAAGACAGCGTAACCGCGCAACCCGGACACTCCGCCTTGATATCCCGAATCAGCGCGCACAGCATCTCGTCCGTAAAATGCCCATCCTCGCCGCCTTGCAGCACAAAAGTGCGCAGTCCCAGGGAAAACCCTTCCCGGCAGCAATCCAAAATTTGGTTGGGCGACAATCTGTACCGCGAACACTGATCGTTGCTTCGGCGAATTCCGCAGTACAGGCAATCATTTTTGCAATAGTTTCCAATTTCAATCAGTCCGCGCACAAACACCGCGTTTCCATACACCCGTTTGCGCGCACGCACCGCCTTTTCCGCCGCATATGCGGCAACCTCCGGCGAATACAGGGAAACCAACTGCGCATATTCCTCCAGAGACAACTTCCTGCGCGCTTCCAGAAGATCAATCAGCTCCCGCGCGCGGGTTTCTGCGGCGTTCTGTCCGTTGGATTTGATTCCGCCATGGGAATCTTCAATGCGATTCTTCATGAAAAATCACGTTGGAATAAGCCGTCTTGGCGCTGATTCCGTTTAACTTGCCAATCTTCCCCGAAAGAGCGGAAATCGTATCCTGGGGCGCGTCCACCGCAATGCTGATGACGTTGATCCTTCTCTCCCGATAGGGAATTCCCATTCTGCCGATGATGTGCCTTCCGTATTCGTGCAAAATCGCGTTCAATTGTTCTATGGCGTCCATGTTTTCCACAATGATGCCAATCACAGCCACCCTCGTTTCCATCCCGTCGCCTCCATGCAAAAAATTGCCGCGCCCGACACATGGGCGCGGCAACACAAAGACAAACGTTTCCTTGCCGGCGCCTTTCACCCGGATTTCCCGAAGAAATCTTCATGTCAGGTACGCATATTCAGTATATACCCAGCTTTTCGGAAAGTCAACCACCTCCATGGCAGTTTTGTTTCGGCACCGCAGCTTTGTCCATCACAAACGCAACATCGTGCATTGGCGTGGAGTCGCATTTCCGGTATAATGAAGAAAAAACGGGAGGCAAAAGCATGATGCAGCGAATTCTTCTGGACGAGCACTGGCTCTTTCACCAGGGGGAAATTCCGGTGGAGGAAGCCTCGACCAAATCCCCCATGTATATCGAAGCCAAGACAGAACGCAAGCGCACCGGACCTGCCGCCAGAGAATACCTGGATGGCAGCGAATACTATTCCACCAGCGGCCTGATCAGCCATGAAACATGGCGCAACGTGACCCTTCCGCACGACTACATCATTTCACAACGGCCTTGCCAGGAAAACAACGATACGCTGGGCTATTTTCGATATGAAAACGCATGGTACCGCCGGCATTTCACCCCGGAAATTGCCTGGGCCGGAAAGCGCCTGACGCTGTATTTCGAAGGCGTGGCGGTACATTCCACCATTTACGTCAACGGCTGCCGCATGCTGCACAACCATTGCGGATACAATTCCTTTGCGGTGGACGTCTCTGACGTCGTGGATTTTGGCAGGGACAACGTAATTGCCGTACACATTGATACCCACGAACACGAAGGCTGGTGGTACGAAGGCGCGGGAATCTACCGGCATGTGTGGCTGGAAGTCGCGGAGGAAATCCGCCTGGATCGCTACGGCGTGTTCGTGCATCCCGAAAAGGGCGTTCAGGATACATGGCGCATACCGGTGGACACCTCTGTGCGCAACGACGGCGAAACCGCCCGGACCGTGCTGGTGCAAAGCCGCATTCTGGACGCGTCCGGCGCCTGCGTCGCTTCCGGCGAGGACATTCTTTCCGTGCCCGCCGGGGAAACCGCCACGCTGCGCCAGTGTTTTTCCCTGGAATCGCCCCGGCTGTGGGATCCTGAAACGCCATATCTGTACGCCGCACACACGCTGCTGACGCAAGACGGCGTCGCCGTGGACGAAGATACCAACCGATTCGGCTTCCGCACCATCCGATTTGACGCCCAGGAAGGATTTTTCCTGAACGAACGCCGCGTGGAAATTCAGGGCGTTTGCTGTCACCAGGATTACGGATTGACCGGCAAAGCCGTGCCTGAACGCGTACAGCGCTATCGCCTGCAATTGATGAAGGAAATGGGCGCCAACGGTTACCGCACCGCCCATTATCCCCACCATCCATACACCATGGATGTGCTGGACGAGCTGGGGTTTCTGGTTTTGGACGAAACGCGGTGGTTTGAATCCACTCCGGACGGAATGGCGCAGTTGGAAATGCTGGTGAAGCGCGACCGCAATCACCCGTCGGTGGTGCTGTGGAGCGTTGGCAACGAGGAACCGATGCACAAAACGGACGCCGGCAGGCGCATCGCCAAAACCATGATGGCCGCCGTGCGCCGATGGGACGGAACGCGACCCGTCACCACCGCCGTCAGCCACGATCCCCTGCACTGCGACGTTCTGGAAAGCGTGGACGTCATTGGCGTAAACTACAATTTGACCGATTGGGACGCCATTCACGAAAAGTATCCCCACAAGCCCTTTGTCATCACCGAATGCTGCGCCACCGGCACCACCCGCGGCTGGTACTATTCCGACGCGCCCAGCCGCGGATACATAAACGGATACGACCACGACACAAACAACAGCTTCCGTTCCCGGGAAAACACATGGAAGGCCATTTTGGACCGGCCGTATATTGCCGGTGGATATCAATGGGCGGGCATTGAGCATCGCGGCGAGACGGTCTGGCCGCGACTGTGTTCCCAATCCGGCGCGGTGGACCTGTATCTGAACCGCAAAGACGCCTTTTACGAAAACCAGGCGCATTGGACCCAAAAGCCCATGGCGCATCTGTTGCCCCATTGGAATTGGACCGGCCGGGAAGGCGAACCGATTTTGGTATACTGTTACAGCAACTGCGACCGGCTGCGCCTGTTGCTGAACGGCGTCCCGATTGGCGAACAAGCGCTGCAGCACTGCGATCACGGGCAGTGGCTGGTGCCCTTTGCGCCCGGCCGACTGGAAGTAGAAGGCTATCGGGATGGCCGGCTGGTATGCCGGGATGTTCAGGAAACCACCGGCCGCCCCGTCCGGCTGCAATTGCGCCTGGAAAGCGAAGGCGTGCGCGCAGACGGAACGGACGTCGCCATTCTTTCCTGCGAATGCCTGGACGCTCAAGGGCGCGTCGTGCCGGACGCGTCGCCGGTGGTATCGTTCATGACAAACGAATTGGGATGCGTGGCCGCAACGGGTTCGGACATCTGCGACCACACGCCTGTAACCTCAACGGTGCGCCGGATGCGCGCGGGCATCATCTCGGTGCTTGTTCGCGCAGGAAAACAGCCGGGGCTGCTGCAGGTATACGCCCAAGCCGAGGGGCTTCCCATCGCCCGCCTGGAAATTCCAATCGAATAGCATTTTCCCTCCGCTCCAACGCCAATTCCGGGCGTTGGAGTTTTTTCACCCGTTTATCGTGAAATTTCACAGGGATTTGCCGGTGTATCCATGAAACTTTTCTGTAGAACAGAACGCCATAATGTGGTAGAATAAGATAGTAGCTGTATGCAGAAACGGACACGAAGCGGCGCAAAAGCCTGGGAGCGGAACAATGACCAAACTCGAGAAAAAAATTGCGATCTGGAAGCGTAGCCTGCTGGATTTGGGAAGGCGCAACAGAATGATCAATTACCGGGAGACCAAAAGGTCTACCCTGAAACTGTTTGCGCCATCCTATGCCGACCTCTATCGTCAACTGGTGCTTGAAGAAAAGCGGCTGACATTCCGCCATCCTCTGGACACGCCATCGGACGCGCGCGTTGCCGGCGCCATCAGTCTGATGGAAAGTCTGCATCGTCCGTTGAACTTAATGGTTGGCGACATTGCCGTGGAAGGCGGCTACAGCGAATCCAGAACCACGTTAAAGAATATGCGCGCCAAAAACAAGCTGGCCCATGAAGAGCAGGGCATCAACATTCTGTATCTCTCCATCGGCTTTCTGGAATGGCGCGACAACCTCTCCAAAGGCGCATGGACGCGCTCTCCTCTGGTGCTCGTGCCGGTTCGACTGAAGATGGAAAATGTTCGCTCGCCCTTTACGTTGGAAAAATCCAGCGACGAAGTTGTCTGCAATCCGTCTCTCATCCAGTTGTTCAAGCAAAATTGCAACCTGGATCTTCCCGCGTTCGTGCAGGACGACAGCAGCGTCGATACCTATCTGGACGCAATTGAACAAATCGCCACGCCCAACGGCTGGCGCGTCATCCGGGACGCCAGCCTGGGACTTATGTCCTTTTTGAAGATCAACATGTATCGCGACATCGTGAACAACACCGACCGGATTCTCACCAGCGGAATTCTGCGCGCCATGGCCGGAGACGCGCCCTATGCTCCGCCGGAAGCTGCCTCCTTGGAAAGCGTGGATCTGGACGCCATTCCTGCGGCGCATTGTTTTCAGGTGGTCGATGCGGATTCCAGCCAGCAGGACGCCATCTTCCTCTCCCAGCAGGGCGTCAGTTTTGTGTTGCAGGGGCCTCCAGGCACCGGCAAAAGCCAAACCATCACCAACATCATTTCCCAGGGGTTGGCGGAAGGCAAAAAAATTCTGTTCGTGTCCGAAAAAATGGCCGCGCTGCAGGTGGTGTACCGCCGGCTTCAGGAAACCGGCTTGAGCGACTTTTGTCTGCCGCTGCACAGCCGCAAGGCGGACAAAAAGGACATTCTCAACGAAATTGCGGAAACACTGGAATTGAACAGAGTATCCGTCACGGAAGCCGCCTTGGCGGAATTGACGGAGCTGGACAAAATCCGGGAGGAGCTAAACGCATACCCACAACATTTGCACGAAAAACGCCAACCGCTGGAATGCAGCCTGTATCAGGCTTTTGGTGAAATCGCCGCTTCTTCCGATATCCCCGCCGTGGCGTTTCCGGTGGAACGCGTGCAGGCCACATCCCTTTCGGATTTGCAAAAAGATCTTCATGTTGTCGGACGCTTCGCCCGCAGCAGCGAACGATTTCACGCGGAAACAAACAATCCCTGGATTGGTTTTTTGGGATACTGCGCTTCCTTTTCCGCACGAAAGCAATTGGAAGCCGATCTTACCCGGGCGCAAAGCACTCTGGCGGATCTGAACGCGTACCTGGAACCGATGCTGGCCGACGGAACGCTGAATCGTTCTTCCCTGACCTGGCCGCAGGCGACGTCCTTTTATGATTGGTGCATTCGCGCAAGGAAGATCCGCCCCGTGCCCGAATGCTGGACGGACGTCTGCCGGTATCCCTCCCTGCGGGATCAAGCCGCCACGGAGCAGCAAACGCAGGCAGCATATCTGGAAAAGGAAAGCATCTGCGCGCATTATCTCGCCCTGCCGGATTGTGCTTTTGACTTCGAAGACTGGCTTGGACAGTATCATACCCTGGAAAATACGCTGAAAGCCAACATGCGCTTGCCTTCCCGATGGATCAATGGCATCGCAGATCTTACCCAGCGTTGGGAAGGCTTGCAGCACGACAGCGCCGCCCTGGTTTGTTATGCCCGGGACGCATCCGCTCTATTGGGGATTTCCGTGGAAAGCCGCCGGGAACTGGATCGATCCTTCCGCATTCTGGAAGTGCTGGCGGATTGCGCCATGGCTCCCGAAGCGCTGCTGGACAAGCAAAACCTGGCCCATTGGAAAGAGGAAACCCGCAAGTTGCGGAAAGACGCAGACGTTCTGGCAGAAAAAGCCAAGACATTTTTGCTGGATTGGGAACCGGAAGCCCTGTCATTTGACTGTCAGCCCATGCTGAACCGCTTTAAGACAGAATATACCTCCGTTCTGAAGGTGTTCAAACGGCAATACAAGGAGGATAAGCGGCAGCTTCGGTTGCTGGCAAAGGCAGGCGTCGCCAGGCTGGACGATGCCTTCGCCATGGATTTTTTGCAATCGCTGAAGCAATACAGGGATGATTTGTCCGCATGGAAGCAGTCTGCCCAACCGCTGGCACAGATTCTGGGAATGCAGGAACTGCGGCCGGAATTTGATTGGGACGGCTTGGAGCGCACCATGGATATGTTGGGCGAACTTCACGAAGCCTGCGAAACGCCGGATGCGCTGCGTGCATTGCGCAAATCCTCCGCGGAATCCTCCTGTTTCGTCGTAAACGCCGCGGCGCTATTCCGAGGCGCATGGAAGGAAAAAGACGCTGCATTTTGCGCCGCGTTAAAAAACGCAAGCATTCGCCGCTTTACGCCCAAAACTACGCTTACCGAACTGGCCGCCAGCATCGACACCACCGTAAGCGCTCTTCGTGGAATCTGGTCTCTGTTGGAGGCGGTAACGCCTCTGTTTGGTCCGGACATCGCGCCCGAACAAGTCGTGGAAACTGCCGCCGCCGCATGCGAACGACGGGATTTGCTCCGGCAAATCGCCCAGCGCGCCTCTCTATGCGAAGAAAACTTTGGCCAGCGCTATTGCGGATTCAAAAGCGATTGGAACGCCATCCGCGAAACCCTAGAAGAAGCCCATCTGCTTGCCACGCAGGCGGCGGCATTGGCCTTGCCGAATGCGTTCATGCTGGATATCCTTTGCAGCG
>JAQXRL010000155.1 GCA_029218505.1 Eubacteriales bacterium
TACTGATTTTTCCCTGAAAAAATCGCTGCCTTGCAGATTTTGCGGGCGGAATCCGCAGGATTCCAGCAACATCTGGAGAGGGTGGCCGTGGCGAGGGAGCTTGCTTCCCTGTCCGCCAGCTTGTCCAAAAGACTTTTTGACAAGCTCAACCGTGCCAACCAAATAGCTGGCACGGTTATTTTTTCCGCCTTTTTCACGGTTTCAGGCAAACCGGGGAAAGCCATGCGCGGTTTCCGGCTGCATCCGTCACCTCGCATCGCACAAAGCGTTCTCCCGCCGCGCGCTGCAACCGGTAGATATGTTCCGTCATCCCTTGCCCGGTTCTGCAACGCCCCGTCACCCAGGGAAGATTGGAATAAAACACGCACATGCTGACCGGACTGGTGTGCAAAATCAGTTCCGTATCCGTCAATTCCGCATCCAGGATTTCCGGCCCTTGGCTTGCATAAAAGCGGCCCTTGCGGAAAGCGTCCAAAATTGCATCGGGTTCCAAGGCATCGGCTTGCAGCATCGTCCATGATCGCGTCTCTTCCCCGGAATAAAAATGCGCATCATCCGCCGCAACCTGCGGAATCAGACGGCCAGAGGCCGCCAGCAAATCCAACACGCCGCCAGAATCCGCGCGTTGAGCATTCCATGGCGTGCCGGACACGGTATTGTAAACTTCTGCCGCGCAGACATGCTTCAGATTCGCCAGCATCGAAACCGTGTTGAGCGACCAGGCTGGATGCGCCACAATGGCAATGCCGCCTCTGCGACATATTTGTTCCAAGCATTCTTCATGGTTCATCTGCTTCTTCGCGGGAAAATTCTCCACGGCCGCCTCATCCCGGAAAATTCCCACAATATGCAGCACTTGATCCGGAAAGGAAAAATCGCACTCAATTCCGGACATCACCAGCATTCCTTCATATCGCCGCGCCGGTGACACCCGCCAATGATCCGTAATCGCCAGAAAATCATATCCCGCATCCCTGTACATTCGCATAACCTGTTCCGGCGTCGCGCGACCGTCGCTGCAAGTGGTGTGCACATGCGTATTGCCCTTGTAGCTGCGCCTGTTCCCATCGATCAAAATCATATCCGTTGTATCCTTTCTAAATGAAGCCATTTTGCACTCCACGGCAAACCATCCCTCTGTCCTTAGGATTTTACCGCAAGAACGCTGAAAATGCAACGTTCTTTCGGGTCCAATTGTGAAAAATCGACACGGGACTTCTCCGTCAGCCCACCATTTGCATCAGCAGCATATAGCCCGCGGTTCCGCCGACAATGCTGAGCAATGTGTTTCTCTTCCAAACATGCAGCAACACAACCAGCGCAACAGCGATCCCCTCCGGAATTCCAAAAGGCGCGCTTCCAAAGGACACGCCTTTTAAGCAATACACCACCAACATTCCCATGATCGCATACGGAAGAAATTTCCCCAAAAATTCAATGAACGCAGGCGTTTTTGTCTTTCCGAACACGGCAAAGGGCAAAACCCTCAATGACAACGTTATGCCCGCCATCACGGCAATCGCAGCTGCCGCATACGCATTATTGCTCATTGGATGTTTCTCCTTTCTCCAGTTGTTTGCGAATGGTCATGAGAATGACGGTAATGGCGATCATGGCGGGAATCAAAAAACGTTCGCTTCCGAAAACCAACAGGCACAGAACGGAAGCTGCGACGCCGATCAGCGCGGGCCGGTGTTCCTTTGTACCCAGCCATTGCTCTACAAAAACCGTTACAAACAAAGCCGTCATGGCAAAATCAATTCCTGTCGTATCAAACGGAAGAACAGAACCGATCAAAGAACCGGCAACGCTGCCCACCACCCAATACGCCTGGTTCAGGAGGGATACCAGAAGATAATATTGTTGCGGGTCCGTTTCTTCCGGAACCTGTTCCGTGCAAACCAGGGAATATGTTTCATCCGTCAGGGCATGCATCAGATAAAGTTTTTTCAGCCCCGCGCCCTTATAACGTTCAATCATGGAAATTCCATAAAACAAATGTCTTGCGTTCACCATCAAGGTTGTCAACGCAATCGAAATCAGAGAAGCTCCGCCCGCAATCAGGGAAATTCCAACGAATTGCATAGAACCGGCGTAAAGAAAGAAACTCATTGCAAACGCCCAAAGCACGCCGTAACCGTTTCCTTTCAGAAGGATTCCAAACCCCATGCCAAGAACGATGTATCCTGCCATTACGGGCAAGGTTTTCACAACCGCCGTCCTGAATCGCTTCGCACGCATGATCTTTTTCTCCTGAAAATTTGAATTGATCTCTATTATAGCACATTTTTGGATGGAGAAAACCCCCTCAATCACATGATCGAAGGGGGTTTCTCCATTCAGGATATCCAAACCGGCAATTCCATTTGCGGGAAGCACCGCCCGGATTGGCAATCACGCCTTGATGGTCATGGCCAGGATGGCGGCTGCGGGAATGACAAGCCTTGTGTCTTCGCGAATCTCCATCTCGCAATCGGCCGGCATGACCGCGCAGGGTTCTTCAAACGTGTTGCAAGCATGGACGTCTTCATGCCACAACGTGGTAAGCTTCGCCTTTCCGCATAGTTTCTTGCCAATCGAGGTGATCTTCACCGTCTGCGATTCCGTCATGTGCAAATTCGCCATGGTAATTGTGACATTCCCGTTCTTTTCAGAAGCGCTAACGCTCAACGTCTGCATTGGCGCAAAGCCTTCGCGCTCCATCCATTCCGCATCTACCGACGTTTCAATCTGGCGTCCTCCCTTGTGTCCTTGATACATATCAAAGACATGATAATTGGGCGTTTCCACAAAGTGCTCTCCACCCGCCAGATACAAAGAATGAAGGTTGTTGCACAGCTGTGCCACGTTGGCCATTGCCACGACATCGCAACGGTTGTTGAAAATATTCAACGTCATGGCCGCCACAACTGCATCCCGCATGCTGCTCTGTTGTTCGAACAAATTGTAACCCTTGCTGGGGCCGGAACCGTCTTGATGCCAACAGCCCCACTCGTCCACTACCAGGCCGATTTCCCGCTTTGGATCAAATTCATCCATGGCGGCGCGGTGGTCGTCCACGATCCGGCGCATGAAATCCGCTTGAAAAAGCTGCTGATACCACTGATCCTCGGTAAAGTTCTGCGGCCAGCCCGCGGTGGAGCAGTAATAGTGAACGCTCATCCCCCACGTGGGCGCTTCGTGATATTTGCTGCTTGCCCATTCCTTCATGGTGCGCCGCG
>JAQXRL010000156.1 GCA_029218505.1 Eubacteriales bacterium
GGTAAACTCATCGGCAAGCCCCATGACTGCAAGGAAGATCCGCTGCTTTTCCGGAAGAGGATCGATCATGGCTGCGGTGAACATGGTGTAAATGTCGGAATTGCGGTCGGGCAATGCCCCGCGCTCCGAAAGTGTCCGCAAATCCAGATAGATCGCGGAAAACCACCCATCGCTGGAATAAAGTAGGGTTTCGATCTGTGCCTCGGAAAGATCCATTCCGCATTTGTGGGCATAAATGGCAAGCTCCGTGTGGTTCAGCCGCAGCTGCTCCGTACCGATCTGATAAAGCCGGCTCCCCAGCCGGACAATTTCCCCGGCGGGCAGGAACCGGTCCCGGCTGGCGACGATGAGATGCACATTGCCGGGCATCCGGTTGGCAAGCGTACAGAGGAAACCGGAAATACGCTGATCTTTCAGCAGGTGGAAATCATCAATAAAAATATAGAAGGGATTTTCTCCCGCCAGCGCATGGCAGAGATCGTCCGTCAGCATGCTGCTGCTTGCCGCATCGCTGGGACAGGGGTAGTCACGCAGGAAATCAAGTCCCGCATGTGCAAAAGCATCCTGCACACTTTTCCAGAAGATCGTGAGATTATCGGCATATACGCTGATGCGGATGACATTCAACGCTTCTGTTTTGGCGCGTTCGGCCAGATACCAGTTTACCGCCGTTGTTTTTCCGTATCCCATGGGGGCGACAATGGTGGTCATCGTGCAGCGGGAGATGGGCCGCAGACTCTCCTGCAAACGTTCGGATATGTAAATGGCATTCAGGCTCCATTTTGATTTTGCCATGGCGCTTCCCTCCGGGTTGTTTTGCTTTTCTTTGCTCTGCGCGGGTCAGCGGATTGCTCTGCATTTTCAGGAATCGCCCATGCGCGCAGGATTGGTTGACACGCCCAACGGCGGGACGCCTCCCGAATGGAGATATGGCCCTTGATCCCGTTCATGTCACACCTCCGCAAGTAGAATTCAACAGCATATATGATATACGAATATCCGAATTGTTGCAAGCGCGGGCGGCCGACAAATGGATATCTTCTTGATGAATGGGAGCAAAGAAACCGGAACCAAAAATTCTCTGTCTGAAAATGGGAGGCGGTCTGCTGCTGATATTCCTCCGGATTCAGCTGCGCCGTGGCATTTTTCTCCACCAGCTTCCGCAAGCGCTCCGAAACGTCCAGCGCCCGAGGGCGCCAGCCGCAATGCGCCCCCGCCGCCTTTTCCGCACCGGAAGCGCGAAGCGTTCCCAGAACAGGGATAAATTTGCGCCAGCCGCGAGCGCGCCCATAAATTCGGCGCAGGATATTCACATAATTGTCACAAGCGTCGGACAGGATTTTCCTGCCCGGCGTCGTATTTTTCCGGAAGGAGGTGAAAGGAGGTGATTTGATGGCGGGATCGATCAGGGCAATTGGCAGTCCCACGATTACGATACGGATCGGCACGGAGATGCTCAAGCGCGTCAACGAGCTTGCATCGGAGCAGGGTGTTTCCGGCTCGGACATCATTCGGCAAGCGATCAAGGATTACATTGCGCGTCAAGCGTCGGCAAAGAAAGACGCCTGACCGCGCACCACCACGGACAGGCGTCGAACGAAAGATGGGCGCTATTGCGCCTGGTACACCTTCAGGGGCTCGAACCCTGGACACCCTGATTAAGAGTCAGGTGCTCTACCAACTGAGCTAAAGGTGCACACTGGAGCGGTAGACGAGACTCGGACTCGCGACCTCCACCTTGGCAAGGTGGCGCTCTACCAACTGAGCTACTACCGCCGTAGGCGCGGGTGATGGGACTCCAACCCACCTAGCCATCTTGGAAGGCTGGAACTCTACCATTGAGTTACACCCGCACATGGAGCGGTAGACGAGACTCGGACTCGCGACCTCCACCTTGGCAAGGTGGCGCTCTACCAACTGAGCTACTACCGCAAACACCGTTTTGCGGATTGCCACGAGAAACCTGGCAGACGATAAACCTGGTGCGGGCGAAGAGACTCGAACTCATACGCCGTAAGACACCAGATCCTAAATCTGGCGCGTCTGCCATTCCGCCACGCCCGCAACACCGTGCACTGTGACAATCAACGCCCGTTATTATATCTCAATTCCCGCTTTCTGTCAAGTACTTTCGTTTTTTTTTACGTATATTCAAACCGCAAAATCTAAATTCCAAAAATCCTTTTGCATTGCCCCGCACAACAATGCCGTTCCGCCTTCCCAGATTTCTTTTCCGGAGATTTGCTAACCCGGCTCGACAGATTCAATTTTTATGCTATAATATATCAACACAGAAATCACGGATGGAGGTGCTCCGCATGAAGATTTCCTCAACGCCGCACGTACACACAACCTATGTAGACGGTCAGGCCTGTGCGGAAGCCATGGTGCTTGGCGCATTGGAACGCGGCTTCACTTCTCTGGGATTTTCGGAGCATGCCCGGCAAAGCGTAGACCCCGACTACGGAATGACGCTCTCATCTGAACGCGCATATCTGCGGGAAATTCCAATGCTACGGGAAAAATACAGAGGGCGCATTCGAATTCATATGGGCGTGGAAATGGATCAGTATGCCCTGTGCGCAAAGGAGCCCTACGAATATGTCATTGGTTCGGTGCATTATCTTCCGGATGAAGAAGGCGTCACGGCCGTAGACGAAAGCCGGGAAGCGTTGCTGGAATTGCGAAAGCGCCGCTACCACAACCGTGGAGATTTGCTGGCGGCAGCGTATTTTCGCGCGGTTGCAGAACATGCCCTGGCTCTTCGCCCGCATATCTGCGGCCACTTCGATTTGATTCGCAAATACAACGGCGCAAACTGCATCTATGACGCCAGCATGCCCGCCGTGCAAAGCGCGGCGCTGGAAGCCCTGGAAGCTGTGCGGGAATCCGGCGCCATGTTGGAAATCAACACCGGCGGCATGGCCAGAGGCCGCACCGCATCTCCGTATCCGGAGCGATATCTGTTGCGCCGGTGGCGAGAATTGGGAGGAAACGTCATCATTTCCTCCGACGCCCATCAACCGGAGCACTTGGATTTTGCCTTCGATGTTGCCCTGGCCATGGCGCAGGAAGCAGGGTTTGACCACATCTGGATGCTGGGAAACGAAGGAGAAGACACTTTTGTCGAAAGGAGTTGCACCAATGGGAAATCATGAACGGCTTGCCCGGGAGTTTTTTCATCAAGGATACAATTGTTCTCAGGCGGTTTTTCTGGCCTTCTGCCAGGATACCGGCATAGACCAGGAGACAGCCGCGCGAATTGCATCCTCCTTTGGCGGCGGATTGGGACGCCTGCGGGAGGTCTGCGGCGCATTGTCTGGCGGATGCATGGTATTGGGCATGCTCTATGGAGGATTTTCTCCGGAGGATCCCGCCGCAAAGGGCGAACACTATCGCCGCATTCAATCCTATGCGGAAGCTTTTCGCCGAGAGAATGGCGCAATTGTCTGCCGGGATTTGTTGCATCTGTCGGAAGATACGCCGCTTTCCCCCATTCCGGACGCACGCACCCAGGCATATTACAAAAAGCGGCCCTGCGAAGAAATGGTCGCATGCGCCGCGCGATTGTTGGATGAAATGATTCCATCATTCCAGCATGAAAGCCAGAACCATCCTTGAACGGATGGTTTGACCAAGCCCTACCAGGGCATATTCCCTGTGGTCGCCCTCTGAAACGGGCAGCACATTTCTTGTCATTCTCAGCGGAGCAGCATTTGCCAAGGCGCGTGAACTGGGGATTTTCTCTTGCCTGTCCGGCGAACAAACAATCGCATGCCCCATGTTCCTTTCCAAACGAAGGAAGCATGCTGGCATGCGATACGATCCATCTATTTGCGCACCAGGAACAGTCCGACGGTGTTTTCTCCGCAATGGCTGGTAATCGTACAGCCCACGCGAATCACATCCAGGGTCTTTCTTCCCATGGCGTTGCGAACGTATTCCGCCAGGGAATCCAACAGCGTCTTATCCACGCCCGTATGGCCCAGGATGACGCGTTCATATTTTTCCGGTTCCCGCAATTTGTCCGCCAAATACTGTCGCACACACCGTTCATAGGTCCCGCGATATTTTTTGGCAACGCCCATCCGGCCATCCTTCAATTCAATGCAGGGACGCAGCTTCAAAAGATTTGCGCCCAACGCCGTTACCGCCGAACAGCGGCCGCCCTTCCAAAGATAATCCAGCCGATCGATGATGAAAGAGGTTTCCAGCCGGTCGATCATTTGATGCATCGCATCCACGATTTCCTGAATCGTGTTGCCGGCATCCCGCATGCGCACCGCTTCCAGCACCAGATGTCCGCTGCCCAGGGACAAATTCCGGGAATCCACGCAATACACAGGCAACCCTTCCGCCGCCTGCAGCGCATTGGAATAACAGGAAGAAAATTCCGCGCCAAGGTTGATATGAAGAATCGCATCATTTTCGCGCAGGCGTCGTTCAAAAACTTCCCGATATTCTGATACGTTTACCGCCGTCGTCTTTGGAATCGGGTTTCCCGCCTGCACGAATTGAAAAATATCATCCGGCATAATGTCCAGTCCGTCCCGCAGCATTTCTTCTCCGCGAACGATGCTTAGCGGCAAAATGTCGATATCGTAGGCCAGCGCCTGTTCCTTTGGGATATCACAGGTACTGTCCGCTGTGATGCAGATTTTCATCCAGTTCCTCCATTGGGACAAATGTCCGTCTTTCTGTCATTGCTAAAAAATATTGTACATGAATCCGACCAATTTGTCAAATTCGGCTCATTCCACGGCAATCAGCTTTGCATTTTCCACGCCCGGCGTATTTCCCAGCGCCGCCAATGCATCATCCAGCGTTCCCGTCAATCCGGACGCATCCAGGGAAATGGTTACGCTTGCCTGGTTGCGAATGGGAAGGCTTTGGGTTATGGTCAGAATATTGGCGTTGTGCTCGGACAACAAATTGAGCACCTTTGACAAGACGCCCGCTTCATGGTTCAACGTCAACGTCAATACCGCCTTTCTTCCGGACACGGATTCTGACATCTCCAGCACTTTATCCTTGTATTTGTAATATGTGCTCCGCGAAATGCCCGTCCGGCGAACCGCATCGCTTACTTGTCTGCACGTGCCCGTTTCCAAAAGCCGCCTGGTTTCCACAACCTTGAGGAAAAAATCCGGAAGCGCAGACTTCTCCACCATAAAATAGTTTTTCAGCACACGGTTCACCCCCGAATGAATTTGGTTGGCATGCCCGGCTTCGCAAAGCAGATTGATGGGAAGTTCTGCCCTCTGGAACGTCGCGGTTTCACGCGTTGAAATTTCCGGCACGCGTGTTTCCAATTTTCCCCACAAACCGCAATTGCTCGCGATTTCGAATCTATCGTTTATTATAGCATAGTTTTTTCCAAAACGGAATACTCGCCGACGGGTTTTTGTTTGTTTGGCAATTTGTGGAAACAAGGCGATTTCTATTGACATAAAACGGAATATGTGCTACATTTATTTCGAACTTAGTTCAATTCTATTACAAAGAAAGAGGTAAATGTCATGAAAAAGAAATTTTTAACCATGTTTCTGATGTTGGCCTTGCTGGCGACGCTGTTTTCTGCGGTTGCGGAATGCGGAGCAAGGGCCTGCCTGGAGAACGGAACACTGAAAATCACATGGGATGCCTGTTCCGGCAGCGGCGTGGTTACCGTGTATCAAAACAAATGGCCCGTTTTGCTGCAACAGGTGGATGGCGCCGCGGGCGGCTGCACCATCACGGGATGTTCCGGCAGCGCTGCTACATATTCCGTACGCGTGCGTTTTGACGGCGTATGCAAGCTGATTGGCGTAGAAAACGCCTCCAAGCCCACGGCCGCGCCGACGCCGAAGCCCGTGGCTACGGCGACCGTTCGACCCACGAGCACGCCCGTTGTTACGCCAACGCCCGCCCAGAACGGCTCCACCTCCTCGGAGAAAGCCGCCCAGGTCATCGCGCAGGTGAACCAGGAACGCGCCCAATATGGGCTTGGCTCTCTCCGGGAGGATTCTGAATTAACCCGTGCGGCATGCGTGCGCGCCCAGGAAATTGTGCAAAAATTCAGCCACACCCGACCGGACGGCAGTTCCTGGTCTACGGTATCGTCCGCAGCCTCCGGAGAAAACATCGCCAAGGGGTACGCAACGGTAGAGAAGGTTATGGCCGCATGGATGAGTTCTCAGGGACACCGGGAAAACATCCTGCGGGAAAGCTTTACCAGAATTGGCGTCTGCGCATATACCGTTGACGGCGTTGTCTACTGGGTGCAATTGTTCGGAAGGTAAAACGCTCCATTGGCCGATGATTTCTTTCATCGGCCAATGGCATATTTCCCGCCGCGCAGACAAGAGAAAGCCCCCGTTCAACTGGGGGTGGAGAAGAAATCGCTTTCGCAAAAGACATGGAGCCACATGGACGATGTGGCTCCAACGGGAAGAACAAGCTGCCGTAATTGTACAAATACGAACAAAACGCAACTTGAATCTCCGGAAAGGAGATTTGCGAAGCATAGAGTGTGGTTGATCATCATCTCAATGCCCTCTTTCGAGGGCGACCACTGGAGTGAAGCCCCGATAGGGCTTGGGCAAACCACCCCTTCTACGGGTGGTTATGACTCCCGCCGTGCAGGATTGAAATGGCAAAAGCGCTCCGATGAACCTTCGCCGCGGCCCAACAGGCCGGAAGAGAATCTCCCATGAACAGTCATCGCTGCCCGTTGAACGGGCGATTCGACCATCGCGCGCTTTGCAAATCCCCTTTTTAAGGATTCTTCTGCATTCTATTCTGGCTTGTACAATCCCGATATCTCCCGATTCGCCGTGGAGTCACGTCTGCAATGTGGCTCCATGCCTTTTGCCGCCGCTTTTCTTCAGGCCCCGGTTCAACGGGGTTTTTGCGCCTTTCCGGGAACAAAAATGCACCATATGGCAAACGCAGCAATATGGTGCAAGCCGGGCTTGTATTACGCCCTGTCGTTCTGTTCCCTGGCAAAGTCCTCGTCCGCGAGTTTGCAGAATTTTTGAATCAGTTCGATCTCATGCGGGTCATATGGGTGCAGGCTGGGACGGTACAAATCATGAAACCAAACCTTGAAATCCACATCGTCCGCCTTGCCCTGGGCATAGCGCTGCCAAATGCCGTTCCACGGCTCATAGGTTTGATACAGGCCCGCCACAAATCCCCAGTTCCAGCATCCAACCTTCAGCAGATAGAACAGCGGGAACATTTCCTCCACCGTATTGTGCAGCATGCGTGCCAGCCATTCCGTATTCAAAATGGGACGGCCAAACTGCATCAGCCATTTGAGGATACAAATGTTGGATTCATAGGTGCCATAGCTGTGGTAGCTGATCAGATCGCTGTTTTCCGCAATGAATTTCTCTACCTCTGTCATTTCGCAATTGGCCACCTTTTTCCAAATACAGGAAGTAATGGGCTGCGAAGGCGCAACTTCCCGGGCGATTTCGAAAATGCGCTTCACATGCGGAATGGTTACGACATCGCGATTGGCGTTGCCCGCCTCATTGTACAAATCCCATACGCACACCCTGGGATCGTCTTTGTATTTTTCCATGATTTCCCGAATCCAAATCTCATGGCGGGCAAAGATTTCCGGTTCGTCCATAATATGATAGCCCACCGCGTCAAATTGCTGATGCTGGGAAAACTTTCTGCCGCCATGATATCCCCAGTCATACTTCTGCGGACCCAGCTGCAGCGGCTTCCAAAACTCGTTCTTGGGCGGCATGCAATCGTTGCCAAACACAATCATGGAAGAAATTCCATATTTCCACGCAACGGAAAGGTATCGATCAAAGCGCTCCATGAAGCCGTCGTGGTCTTGATCCCACACGATAAATTCCGGAACAATGCGAATGGTGTTAAATCCCGTCTCGGCAACCAGTTTCAATTCCCGGTCCGCTGTGACCAGGCGCTCCTCAAAGCCCAGTTCCTGCCATTGATCAATGCGGTTGGCGCAGTCGCTGCCCATGAAATTACAGCCGCGCATCCAGGGTCTTGCGTTGTACCATGCCCATGCCTTTTCTTTGGACCACACGTTTCCCATGATTTCTCCTCCTTTTCCTGCCATTGCCTGCCCTTATTGTACCTCTGCGCCAGCGTTTTGCGCAAGGTTCAAGGATTGACATTTCGGAAACATTCGTGCTCTCTTCGCCTTTTGCCGTCCTTGTGACAACAGCAAAAAATCATGGCACAAATGACATAATTTTGCTCTTGATATGCGCATATGTGCAGTGTTAAAGTATATTCACCGTCATATATTATGAAAGGAACGTGAACCTTCATGAAGGAGCGTTGGACCAAAGAACAGGCAAACGCATGGTATGCAAAACAGGGATGGTTGCGCGGCTGCAACTTCATTGGCAGCGACTGCGCCAACCGCATTGACCAATGGCAGTCCTACGGCAGAGAAGAGCGCATGCGCACAGCGGAACGGGAAATGCAGCTTTGCGAAGAAATTGGGTTCAACACCATCCGGCTGATTGTGGAATTTGACGTGTGGTATCAGGAGCACGACGCATTCATGGAAGCGTTGGAACAATACGTATCCATGGCCAACCGTCATGGTCTGTCGGTCATGCTGGTGTTGGCCCATGAGGCGCAGATTTGCCGCGGCGAAACATACGTGTTTAAGCCGTTGGGCGAGCAAAAATTCGCGCTGGGATACCATCAGGGCCGCCTTCCCCTTGCTCCGGAAGAAGCGCAGAAAACGCCCTATCACGCCCTGGAACGGCTGGAAACCCGGGATGCGTATTTGAACATGGTTCGGGAAATCGTGGGCAAATACGCGCAGGACAGCCGCATTCTCTGCTGGAATGTATACAACGAACCGGGAATTGCCATTCGTGAACGGGCCGTTCCTCTCTTGGACATGTTGTTTGAAGCCGTGCGCAGTCAGGACCCCATGCAGCCTCTGGCGGCGGACGTGTGGCGCTCCGTAAAGGACGGACGTCCCTCAACCCTAGCAGAGCAACGCGCGTTGGATCTTTCCGATGTCATCAGCTTCCATAGCTATACGCCATATGAGCACATGGTTCCCCAGCTTGAAATGCTGCAGGCTTACGGCCGCCCCATTCTGATGACGGAATGGCTCAACCGCATCAATCACAGCGACGTGCGGGAGCTGTATCCGCTGTTTTATCTGGAACATGTCGGCTGCTATTGCTGGGGGTTTGTGGTGGGAAAAACACAGACGCAAGAACCATGGGAAACGCTGTGGGATCAGTATGCAAAAGATCCGGAACACGCGCACTATGATTTCACCAAATGGCAGCACGATCTGTTCCGCCCGAATCTGCGTCCCTATGATCCCAGGGAAATTGAATTGATCCGCGCATACAACGCCCGGGCATCCTTGCGGGAAAAGAAATAGTACGGGAAGGGAGCCGTGTTGGATCCGATGAAAAAAGGGCTTTCGCTGTTGGCAATGTTGATGGGCGTCACCTTGCTCGTCATGCTGATTATCTGTGGTTTGATTTTTCGAATTGCGGAACGCTCCGTGAGCAATTTTGAAAAGTTTATTCTTGAAAGCAAGCTCCAGGAGACGACGTCCGCCACGGACTCCCTGCTGAAGGACACAGACGCCTTAATCAGCCAAATGTACAGCGAATTATCCGACACCACGCTAACGCGGCTCCGCCTGTTTTACGAAAGCAGCCTGATGAATTACAGTTACCTGGAGCACAGCACCATCGTGCAAAAACAGTTGAACGCCATTGAAAGCGCTTCGGATCTCGCCGAACAAATCGAAATTTACCTGACGGATTATCAGCGGGAAATCTCCTCTGCGTCCGTCATGCGCTATGACGAAGAAACCGCCGAATGGCTGGAAAAAGCGCTTCTGGAAAGACGCAGCAACATTTTCCTGGACGAAAACGAACTGCTGTTCCTGGTGTCCAAGAATGCCGGAGACACGCTGTCCAGGCAAAGCATCGCCATGGTTTCCCGCATTTCGCAAACGGGCATGATGCGCTATTTGCAAAAATACGCGCCTGAAGGCAGCGACAGCACCATCATCCTATACTCGCAAATGGAGGATTGTGCGGAATACTTCGCTGCTTCCGTCTATAACATCCAATACGATTTTCGGAACCAGATTGGCAAAATTCTTCAAAAAAGCAGGAAAGGCAACATCCAACACACCTTTGAAGGAATTGATTACTTGATTACATGGGAGCAAGTCAACGGGTTGCCGCTGACGTTGTGCCAAATCACCCCCATGAACATGCTCACCACGCAATTGCAGGAATACCGCCAGACCATTCTGGCGATGTATGCGCTGGCCGTTTGCCTGATGTTTGGACTGACAGGCTTCCTGTATTGCACCATTTTCCGGCCCATTCAGCGCATGAAACAGGGCTTGCAGCGCGTGGAGGAAGGCGATTTAAGCGTGCGCATTGCGCCCACATGGAGCCGGGAATTCCAACAAATCTTCCGCCAGTTTAACAGCATGGCGGAAAGGCTGCAATACCTGATCGACCAGGAATACAAGCTGAAGCTGCTCAACGCCAAGGCGGAGTTAAAACAACTGCATCATCAAATCAGCCCGCATTTTCTCTATAATGCGTATTTCAACATGCGCGCAATGTTGGTGGACGAAGAATACGATCAGGCGGCGCTGATGGCGGATCTGATCGGACGCTACTTGCGCTACATCACGGTTTCGGTTCAAGACGAGGCCACCCTGCGAGAGGAATTGGATCATTCCATCGCATATTTGGAAATCATGAAGCTGCGTTTCGGCAACCATTTGGAAGCCAGGGTGCAAGACTGTCCGCACTATGTAGAAAACATCATCATCCCGCGCATTCTCATTCAGCCGTTGATTGAAAACGCCTTTGACCATGGCATTCGCGACATGACGGAAAAGGGCATCATACAGGTATCCATTCTGGCGGAAGGCGACGCATTGATCATTCGCGTGGATGACAACGGTCAAAGCGCCAGCGACGAAATGATTGCCGCGCTGCAGGAGAAACTGTTGGCGGGAGATTTCGATGCCGGAAGCGATTCCGTCGCGCTAATCAACATCCACAGACGCATTTCGCTGCTGTATCCGCAGGGCAGCGGGCTGTTTGTATCCCGTTCTCCTCTGGGCGGGTTCCGTTCGGAAATTCGAATGCTGGGGGTGCTTTAAGATGTACCGCATGATGATTGTGGACGACGAGGAGCGCATCGTCAATTCCATCTATGATCTGATGGAAGAAAACTTTGACTTTGAACTGTACCGGTGTTACTCTGGGGTGCAGGCGCTGGCGCTTTTGAAGCGAATGCGCTTTGACATCATCATTTCGGACGTCTCCATGCCGCAAATGAGCGGTCTGGATTTGTTGGAAGCCGCCAAGGCGCTGTGGCCCAAATGCCATTTCCTCATTTTGACGGCATACAATAACTTCGATTATGCATACCGCGCCATGAAGTACGACCGGGTGGATTACCTGCTGAAGGTGGAAAGCTACGACGAAATCTGCCGCATCATTGAAAAAAAGCGCGCACGCATCGAACAGGAGCGCCAGGAGGAACTTCAGCTGCAGCATTATGACCATCGGCTGCACCACCTGAGCGAGAACATGTGCAGATATTTTCTCAAACGCATCATCGTGCAGGGCATTCCATTGCCGGAGCAAAGCGATCTTTGCGCCATCAATTTGTCCATCCGCCTGGATCAGCCGGTGCTGTTGGCGCTGGCGATCACCGACGTGCAAGGCGCGGTGGAACAAAGCAAAGCCGGCGCCAGCATTGACGATACGGTAAACGCGCAGTTGGCGCAATACCAGATGGCCAGCTTCACCTATGTATCCAACAGCAATATTGTGTTCGCCCTTCAAAGCACGGCCAAGGAGCCCCGCCAGCCGGATGAATTGGCCATATACGCGCAAACGGTGTTTGAGAATCTGCCGCAGATTGCCGAAGAGCAGGCGGGACACAAGCTGGCCATTTTGTGTTCCGACCGCTTTGTGCCGTGGGTGGAAGCACACGCCCTGTATCAAAGGGCCGCCATTGCCCTGGAAAGCCTGCGAAACGAAAGCGGCATGATGATTTTCTCCGTGGAAAGCGAAATGCGGCAAACCATGTCCGAAATCGGATTTCCCAACATGGACGAGGCATATCTTCTTTGGGAAATGATCAAATGCGGAAACTTGCAGGGTTTCAGCGAACTCATGCAAAAAGGGATGGCCGAACTGCGCCAGGTGCAGAATCTTCAGGCGCTGCTTCCCCACACGTCCATTTCCGCCGTGGGGTTTCTGCTGCTGGAAACCGCCAAGATGTACGCCCCGCATTACGCGGAACAGCCAAAATTCAAAGCGCTGGTGTCCTGTTTCGGGTATGAAAGGGGTCAGGCTTGGCTGGACGACGTCATGGACGCGATGAGCAGAATTCTGCAGGCCAGAGATACTTCCCAGCAAAAAAACGGCACATGGCTGGTGGAACGGATAAACCAATACATCGAACAGCACTACGCCGAAGACATTACCCTCACCACCCTTGCGGACATTATGCACTACAGCCCTTCTTATCTCTCCAGGTTTTATAAACTAAACACCGGAGTGAACCTGATGAGTCACGTATATGACGTGCGCATTGCAAACGCCAAGTCGTTGCTGACCAAGACCAATCTGAAAATCCCGGAAATTGCCGCCAACACCGGCTTTTGTTCTTCCAAATATTTCAACCGCATTTTCAAAAAAGCCGTTGGAATTTCCGCCATGCAATTCCGGGAACAACGCGGAAAAATTTCCGATTCGCCTTTCCCGGAACATAAATAGGCAATTTCGTGTCCAAAAGGACAAAAATTTTCCCTTTATCAAGGGGAATATTATCAATATAATAAGCTTACAATCCCCGTGCGGGGGAAATAGGAAACAGGAGGGATTCCCATGAAGAAACTGGTAACCCTGGTCATGATTCTCTGTTTGATGCTAACGGCGATCCCATCGCTGGCTGTGGATGAGCATCCGCCGGAGTACTACGAGGAGCAGGTGCAGCTGCTGGTGGACAACCTGCAAAGCTGGTATGAAGAAAACTACGGTGAAGGACATCTGGTGGAACCCTTTGAAGAGCCCGTAACGGTGCGCGTTGTAAACTATTACGGCGCCACGTTGGAAACCAACATGGCCACCTGGAACGATTGGTGGGGCGAGACGCTGGAAAACAACCGCTTCTCCGACGCCATCAAGCGCGCGCTGAACATCGATGTCGAATACATGTGGTTGAAGGACGGCAGCGATTACGACAACCAGCTGCGCCTGGAAATCATGGCCGGCAATCTTCCCGATATGTTCCTGGTTCGCAACCAAACCGATCTGCTGCAATTGGCGGAATCCGATTTGATCATGCCCGTGGAGGACGTCATCGAACAATATTTCACCACGCACCAGAAGGGCGTCATCAATTCCGACGGCGGCATGCTGCTGGAAATGGCCACCTATGAGGGACAGGTTTACGGCATCCCCCGGAATGTTTCCGACACGGACACCTTCTCCTATATCTGGCTGCGCAAGGACTGGATGGATCAGTTGAATCTGGAAGCGCCCAAGACCATGGACGATCTGAAGAACCTCATGATCGCCTTTGGGAACGCCAACCTGGGCGGCGCGGACAAAACCTACGGCATGATGATCGATTCCACGTTGTATTATTCTACCCGCGGCCTGTTTGCCGGCTTTGACGCATATCCGGAATTCTGGGTAACGGACGGCGACCAAATCGTTTGGGGCGGCACGCAGGACAACGTAAAAGAGGCGTTGAGCTTCCTGCATGAACTGTACAACGACGGCTTGATCGATCCCGAATTCATCACCCAAACCAACGGCGACGCGCAGGCTCTGCTGTGGAACCAGCAAACCGGCATCGTTTACGGCGGACACTGGCTTGCCCATGCCCTGCAAACCAACCTGTACGACAAGGACAACAGCATCGATTGGATGTGCGTTGCACTGCCCAGCATCGACGGTGAACCTGTGGAGCAATACCTCACCCCCAACAAGCGCGGTTGGATCGCCATCAACAAGGAATATGAGCATCCCGAAGTGGCCGGCATGATCGCCGCCCTGTGCGATTTCTCCTTTGTTTCCGGCATCACCAACGGCACCTGGTGGATGTCTCAGGACTCCGCTCAGGAGCTGCAACCCTTCCAGGGCAGCGTTTCCTCTTGGGACAATTACAACACCTGGCTGAACCTGCTGGAATGCTACGAAACCGGCGACGAATCCGTGCTGCGCGGCAAGGCCATCACCTATTGGTCCAACCTTACCACCTCCAGCCAGATTTGGGCCTGGGAGCACATGTTTGGCACCGGAGAATACACGCCCATGCGCGTGTTGGCGGACGCCATCGACAACGATCGCATTCACTACGACGCCTTCCTGGGCGCGCAGAGCGAATTGATGATCGACCGTTGGAGCACCATTAAGGACGAACAGCTCAAAGCCTTCACGAAGATCATCATTGGCGAAATCAGCGTGGAAGACGGCTTTGCAGCCTGGCTCAACACCTTTGATTCCATGGGCGGCACGGAGATTACCGCGGAAGTCAACGCCTGGTATGCAGAATCTCAGGCCGCGAAAGCCCAATAATCCTCAAAGGAAGCATTTGCGTGTGAGCCTTGCAAAAAGGCTCACACCATTTTTCGAAACACAAAAACGTGTGAACGCGCGGTTGGCGGTTCATTCGAAAGGAGGAATTCTCCCATGGCAGACAGGGCGATTGCAAAACCCAAAAAGCATCGCGGAATCACCGCCACCGAAATTCCGCTGCATTTGATGCTGATCCCTGGCATCATCGTCATCTTTATCTTTCATTACATCCCGCTGGGCGGCTTGATCATTGCCTTTCAGCGCTTTATTCCCGCCAAGGGACTTTTCGGCAATCAACGTTGGGTGGGCTTGGATAACTTCACGTATATTTTCTCCATGCCCAACATGATCGGCGTATTGCGCAACACGGTGGTCATCGCTTTCTGGAAAATCGTGTTGGGCCTGGTCGTGCCGATTACGGTGGCGCTGATGCTAAACGAACTCCAATACACCAAACTGAAGCGCTCCGTACAAACCATTATCTATTTCCCCCATTTCATCAGTTGGGTAATTTTCGGTTCTATCATCATGGACATGCTTTCTCCTTCCAGCGGCATCGTCAACAAATTTCTGAACCTGCTGGGTTTTCCATCCATCTATTTTTTGGGAGACAACCGGTATTTCCAGGGCACAATTATCCTGACGGATCTGTGGAAAAACTTTGGTTACGGAACCGTGGTTTACATGGCCTCCATTACCAGCATCGATCCCACCCTGTATGAAGCCTCGGCCATCGACGGCGCCAACCGCTGGCAACAAACCTGGCATGTAACCCTGCCGGGCATGCGCATGATTATCGTGCTGATGATGGTGCTCAGCCTTGGAAACGTGCTGAATGCCGGCTTTGATCAGGTATACAATATGTACAATCCCGTGGTATATGAAACCGGAGACATTATCGACACCATGGTCTATCGCCTGGGTCTGGAAAATGCAAAATATGGCCCGGCGGCTGCGGTAAGTATGTTCAAATCCGTGGTGTCCCTGTTGTTTATCTCCACTTCTTATTATGTCGCCATCAAATTTTTTGACTATCGCTTGTTCTGACGGGAGGGAAACGCATGCGCAAAACAAACATCGGAGCCTGCAACGCCCGCACCACCATCAAAATCCAGGAAAGCACCGGCAGAAAAGTATTTCGCCTGGTAAACGGCTTTGTTCTCATCCTGTTGGCGTTGCTGTGCCTGCTGCCCTTTATCAACATTATTGCCATTTCCTTCAGCGAAGGCTATTATGTGGACGCCAACCAGGTCACGTTGTGGCCCAAAGGCTTCAACCTCAGCGCCTATCAGTACATTTTAACCCGCGCCAGCTTCTGGTCCTCCTTCCGAACCTCTATTTTGAGAATTTTCCTGGGCGGCGCCATCAACCTGTGCCTGATTATCCTGACCGCTTATCCCCTTTCCAAGGACAACAGCAAGCTGCACTTCCGCAGCGTGTACACGTGGTATTTTTTCATCACGATGCTCATCGGCGGCGGAATGATTCCCAATTACTTGCTCATCTCCAAACTGGGCCTGCGCAATACCATCTGGGCGCTGGTGTTGCCCGGTGCATTGCCGATTTTCAACCTGGTGCTGATGCTCAACTTTTTCCGGCAGCTGCCTCGGGAAATGGAAGAGGCCGCGCTCATCGACGGCGCGGGGCATTTTCGCACCATGGTTCAAATCTACGTTCCGGTTTCCATGCCCGCCATTGCTACGATTACGCTATTCTGCATTGTAAACCACTGGAACTCCTGGTTTGACGGCATGTTGTACATCACCACGCCTTCCCGCATTCCCATGCAGACCTATCTGCGAAGCATCATCATCGAAATGAACGTGGCGGACATGTCGGCGGACGATTACGAGTTGTATGCGCTGTTGGCCAACCGCACCGTAAAATGTTCACAGATCATCGTGGCAACGATTCCCATCCTGTGCGTATATCCATTCCTGCAGCGATATTTCGTAAGCGGAATCGTATTGGGCAGCGTAAAAGGATAACTCTCCCCCTGCATTTTCACAAAGCTTGGATCGAACGTGCGGCCGGGCGTGAAACAGTGAACAGTCACAGTCGTTTGCATCGCTGTGGCTGTTCTTGTGTTTTATCCTGTTGCGTGATGATATGGAGCCGAACAGACCCGCAGGCAGGAATTATCGAGGCAAATTCCTGTTTTCTGAAGGGAAAAACCGGAGGGAACAGCATGCCTCGTCCAGAGCCGTTCGGAGGAACATTGGCACAGCATCATATTCCGCAGGAAATAATGGATCGAATTCAGCAGCGGTTGAGAATTTGATATGTCGTAGTGCAAAAAAGGAGAAAGCTCTCTTTTCAGAGAGCAGCTGAAATTCTTTGCGAAAACTGTGATCTTGATGCAGTTCATACTTTGTATGAGCACAATGCATGTTGTAAGGGCGGTGCGCGCAAAAAAGCGCCGAAACAATTTGCGGCTACATGGGAATGCGGTTTTATCAGAGGATGGCGTAATTTGCGTTTACGTTGTCCATGATAAAATCGGAGAAGAGTTTGCCTTCGCATGCCCCAACGATCCTAAATCAGGGTCTCATGAACATGTTCGAAGATTGCTGTTCTTGCCGCGCAAGACATTCTCCAACGCTGGAGAACCCACACGTGCGCTCCGGGGCAAAACGCCCCCAATCCCTTCAAATGTCCGGGGCGTTTTCCGTCGCTGCGTTCCGAACAGGGGGCTGTATCCCTTGCGCTGTTTTCTACTGTCGCGCGGCGCCCATGTTTCCTCGCGCAAAATTCGGAAGGCATGCCCTCCGCGGCCTCAGCATTCCATTCGACGTCCCTTCGCGCCCTGCCGCGTCGAAAGCAGAATCCTTCTCCGGAATGGATCGCCGAGCGTTCAAAGATCCTCCGGGGAGTTTTCGGCTCTGTTTTCGTTCCTTCGCCGGGCATTTTCTCTGTATTGCAACGGCGTGAAACCGGTTTGCATCTTAAACGTCCGAAAGAACAATGAAATATTGATATATCCTACCGCAGTGCAAATGTCTCCAACCGACATTTCTTCCTCCACCAACAGTTGTTTTGCCCGTTCCATTCTGCGAAAAATCAAGTATTCCTTTGCATTCATCCCGACATTTTCCCGGCAAATGCGGCTGATCTCACGAGGAGGCATCTGAAAGGATTCGGCCAGCGAAGCTACGTTCAAATCCGGATCCATGTAATTTTCTTCTATGTGCGCCATGATCTGCGCGTGGGACTCCCGTTCCAACCGCGCTTTTTGTTCGTTTACATGCCTTGCCAAACAATCGACAATCTTTTCGGCAAATTTTTGAAATTCCGCCGGCTCGGTCGATGTCAGCGCCAGGTGCATCCAGTCCAGCGGAATATCCGCGTGGATTTCGCTATTCAGCGCAAGCAAGGCCCTTAAAAGGTTGGAACTGCTGTATTTCATCATTGGCGGCGTATAAGAAGACAGCGTTTCCGCAAAATTTTCCAGTTCTCTCCGCGCTTCCATGCGGTTTCCTTCCCGAATGTCTTCCGTAATTCTTCTCGCCAACAGATAATTGTATCCAATTTTATCAAATCCAATGGTTTCCATTGCGTTGTTTACGGTTTCCGCTTGTTCCGCTTCCATCCAGGATGCCGGAAGCTGGCGCACAGAATCGTAAATTCCGCCCACAGAAATTCGGCACTGGAATTTCATCGTTTCCAATAACTCCTTCAACAGTTCCGGCGCTTCGGCAATCCTGTCCGAATCGTTGGAACCCACCACGGCAATCAGTTTGTTTCTTTCCGGAGGATACAGGGCATAAATATGCAATTCTCCTTCCGAAAGATCCTCCAACGCCACCTTCGCTTTCTCCAGCATGGCTTTGCTGTTGTCATCTTGCGGCATGAACAAAAAGACCGCAAACCAGGCATCCTCCATATGGAAGCCCAATTTGCCCAGATATCCTTCCGTTTCCTCGCTTCCCACGCCCCGAAGCAACAGCATCAGCAATTGACGCCGCAAAAAATCCGTCTGCTGCTCCATTTGCTTCGCAATCTCCCTGTTGTGCCCCAAGGTATTTTGAATGCGCCTTTCCAACGCCTTTAATTCATCCAGACTTTCGTCCGGCGCGCCATATTGCAGCGTAATTTCCTGAATGGGGCGATAGTTGCGGTATGCCATCAAAACGGCGAACCCCATTGCCGCCAACACGCCCAACAGCAGAAAACCGGAATTCACGTTTTGCAGAAGAACCACGCCGCCATACAAAACTTTCTTGTTTTGATAAACTCGAATCGAGAAATCTCCATTGCTCAACTGCCAATCCGGTTGCGCCTCCAGCTTCTCCGGCATTTCGTCCGTCAACAATGCATCCTGGTAAAACACCGCAACCTCTGCATCGATTCCTCCGGTTACATCCTCCATTCTGTTCAGAATCGTCGACCGCGGCACCACAAAGCAAACCAGGATGTCGCCATATGGCCTTTGCAGCGGCAGACTATGCACCGGGAACAGAAACAGCACATCATTCCGGCCGTTCGGCAAAATACACCGCGGTTGTTCCGTCTCCTGAATGTCCCGCAGCAGACTGTCATATTCGTCCACGCCCAAAATCGTGCGAAAGAACACCTGCGGCTTCTGCGCCCCGCTTTCATGGAAAATTATGTCGGAGTCCCGGTAAACAAGAAAGATGTTTTGTACAAACGAGGATACGACTTGATACTTCTCCAGGCTTTCAACCAGTTCCGTTTCATAATATTTGTTCCTGCGATAGTAAGTCGGTTTGTATACAATATCCAGCGTCACATCATTTGCCACAGATTGAAACGCTTTGTATTGCCGCCCCAAATCCTCGATGATCAGTTCCGCCTTGTTCTCCAGGCTTTTTTCCCATTCGCGATTCAATTCCGCGGCAGAGATTCTAAACAAGATCAGGCTAACGATTCCACAGGTAAGAAGCGCAACGCCTGTGTAGGAGCGCAGGTAATTCCAAATCAGGCTCTTCCTTCTCAACGACAGTTTGCTCATGCCGCATTCACCTCAAACGCGGAGGCGCCATGCCGGCGTCTCCGCAAAATTCTGTGTCAATGGGTTACTTTACCGCTTCGTAGTAATCCACATAATAAGAAAGCAATTCCTCAAATCCCAGTGCATCCAATTCTTCAAAATAATTCGGAATCTCTTCCATGGACCGCACTCCCGTAATAAACTTTGCGCTTTCGCTTGCCACGTAATCATCAATGATGGCCTTCAGGTTGGCGATGGCCAGCGCTGTGTCCGAGTCAAAGAATGTAATTTTGGGATATATCGGCCGCAATACATCTTCCGTCAACAGCTGTTCGTAGAGATAATTCGTATAGCTTAAGGCCGTCGAATCATCATAAATGTTGCTGGGCCGGAACATTTCTTCCTTCCCGGCTTCCACATATCCCGTTCGCAGCATATCCGGCGTTTCATATCCCAACGCATAGGTATTAAATCCCTGATGATACGTGTACATGTACATTTCGGCGCTTTCCGCCATTTTGTTTACCGCGAAATCGTAATAATCCAGCACGCCGTTGTCGTCCACATAATAACCGCCAAACTCATAGTTCCGCTCGTCTCCATGCAGGAAACCATACTTATGCCGGAACATGTGCTCCTCATCAAAGAACCAGTCTATGAATTGACATGCCAATTCCACGTTTTCACATTTGGAGGTGATCACAGCGCCGCCCACCGAGATATTGTCCGTTCCCTCGGGCCATACCGGCGTGTCATTGATGGCGCTGGTGAGCACAGGAACCACTTTCCATTTGGTGTAGTCCTCTTTTTCGTTGATTGCATACACCTGCAATGCATGGCAAATCATCGCGGACTTGCCTTCGGCAACGTTGGCTTTGATTTGGTTGGAATTTGTCTGGGTATAATAGTCGTCCGTAATCAGCCCCTGGGTAAAGAGCTCATGCATGACCGTCAGGTAATAGGTCCAGATTTCCTCGTCTCCATAGGGCAGAATTACTTCCGCTTCCTGACCGTTTGTATACTTCAGGGCGGGAGAAACGCCATTTGGACCGGACGTTGCCACGCCCGCCGCATTGAGAATCAGGTTGGAAATGTTAACGCTCTTGTTGAACCCTTCGCAGGGAATTACGCCGTTTCCCAACGCCTTGATTGCCTTAAGCATCTCCACAATGCCTTCCATCGTGTCGGGAATCTCTTCATATCCCGCCTGGTGCAAATAGTCCTCGTGCACAAAGAAGGTCTCATATGTCTGATATGCCTGTGCAGGCCGGAAGGCGCCGAGTCCCCAAATCCTTCCTTCCGCATCCGAAATCGCCGTTTTGTATTCCGGATGTTCCGCAAACAGCTTTGCCAGGTTTGGCATGGCTTCCGGGTCGGAAACATATGGCGACAAATCAATGATTTGCCCTTCCATGGAACCATAATTTACCAACTCGTCGGTGGAAAAACCTACGCCCAGAATCATGTCCGGCAAATCGTCGCTGGCGAAAGCCAGGGATTTCCAGTCCTCCGTGGACAGATACGCTATCTCAACCAGGTCAAAATCGATGTCGAAATTATCCCTGGCCCATTTCCAAAACCAAACGTTGTCCACTCCCTTGGAGGTGTTCGCCAAGCCAACCGCGATTGTCAGCTTGTTGTTTGCTTCGGCAGAACCAACGGGCACGACGCTCATCAACAGGCACAGCGCCATGAGGCCGCCAATGAATCTTTTCCAATGGATATTCCGCATTGTGGGTCGTCTCCTTTCATGTTCCCTGGATTTCTATCTTTCCCGCAAGGCACGTCCGCGCTTCCCATGGGCCCAATGGAAAACGCGCCCTGACTTGCGAAAAATCCGTCGGTTTTTTTCTTCACCCTTTCAC
>JAQXRL010000157.1 GCA_029218505.1 Eubacteriales bacterium
GCAGGCGCTGAAATGTTTATGGTGGCGTATAACGATATCGACGGCATTCCTTGCGTTGTCAATCGAAGATTGTTGACGGAAATTCTGCGGGAGGAACTGGGATTTGACGGCGTGATCATGTCGGATGGCGGCGGCGTTGCCATGGCAAAGAGTCTGTGCGTGAACGGCGAGGATGCGGAAGCTGCCGCATTGGCCCTGAATGCTGGCATTGACGTGAGCCTTGGGGACAATCACGGCGTGTTTTTGGCGCTGGAGGAAGCGCTTTATCGGGGAATGATTTCCCAGGAGAGGCTGGACGAGGCCGTGGAGCGTGTGCTGCGGCTGAAGGTGAAACACGGCCTGTTTGACGATCCATATTTGAAACCCGGAAGGGTCGCGGCTTTCGTGCAAAGCGGCGTGTGCCAGCAAATGGCATATGAAGCCGCTGCCGCCAGTATGGTGCTGTTGAAAAACCAGGGCGGTGTTTTGCCGTTAAAGCCTTCGCAAAAGATCGCGCTCATTGGACCGCAGGCGGAAAGTGTGTATCATTTGTTGGGGGATTACACGTCTCCGCGAAAGACAGGCGAAATGAAAACGCTGCGCCAGGCAATGGAAGAACGGTTTGACCGGGTTGCGACGGTTTGCGGCTATGCGTTTGAAGGCGGCGAAGACGGGTTTGCTCCGGCGCTGGAGGCGGTTCGGAATGCGGACGTGGCGGTGCTGTTGATGGGCGGCAGCAGCGTGCGGGATTTTGACACGCTGTTCAATGAAGCGGGAACCGTCGTTGGCGGCGGAAGCGCGTTTATGGATTGCGGCGAAGGGGTGGATGTGTCTTCCCTGGATTTGCCCGGAAGTCAGCTGGCGCTGCTGGCGCAAATCACGGCTACGGGCAAGCCGACCGTTGTGGTGCTTTTGCAGGGCAGACCTTATGCGTTGCGGCAAGCGAGCGAACAGGCGGATGCCATACTTGCTGCGTGGTATCCCGGCCAGATGGGCGCACAGGCTGTGGCGGATGCGCTGTTGGGCGCAATACAGCCCTGTGGCCGCTTAAGCATCTCCATTCCGCGGGGCGCGCAGTATCTTCCCGTGGCGTACAACATGTATGCTTCCACCCGCCGTCCATATGCGGACGGATTGTCCGGCACGATATATCCCTTCGGATATGGGTTGAGCTATATGCCCAGAAGGTATTCAAATTTACGGGTGGAGGGCGGCCATAGCATGGAGGAATTGGAAAACGGAGCCTCCTTTGCCGTGCGGGTGGACGTGGAAAACCTGGGAGACGCCACCATTCGGGAAGTGGTGTGCCTGTATTTCACGGCAAAGGGGCAACCGGTGCTGCGCCGCGGAAGAGAATTGGTGGATTTCCGGCGCGTGGAATTGCTGCCCGGGCAGAAAAGAACCGTAGATTTCGCGGTGGGAAAGGAAGCGCTTTCGTATCTGGATCAGGATGGCAGGCGGAAATTGGGGCCGGGACGGTTTGTGTTGTCCGCCGGGGTGAACCCGGATCAGGAAATGCAGGTGGAGATAAACCTGAATGCATTGGAAAGAGGTACGGCACGATGAAGAATCCTTTGGAAAAGGCGCAATGGATCGGATGTCCGGTTTGCCCGGCGGATACTGCGCCGGTGTTCCGAAGAACGTTTTGCTGGACGAAAGCACCGGAGCAGCGGGCGACGCTGTATATCTCCGGGCTGGGGTTCTATACGCTGCGTTGCAACGGACGGCCGGTGGACGACGCGTTGCTCAACCCGGCATTTTCCCGATATGACCAGACGGTGTATTACAACGAAATTTCCCTGGAAGCCTGTCTGCGGAATGGGGAAAATACCCTGGAGGTAACGCTGGGCAACGGTTGGTATTTTCAACAGCAGGAGGATGCATGGCAGTTTGAGCATGCAATTTGGAAAGCTTCGCCGCGAATGATCTGTGCGCTGTACGACGGAAACGAATGCGTTCTGACGTCCGACAGGAACTGGCAGACGGCGCCCGGCGGAACGGTCTTCAATTCCTTGCGCTGCGGGGAAACTTGCGACGCGCGGGTGCAACCGTCTGCCTGGAAAGACGCCGCCGTGGCAGCGCCGCCGGGAGGCGTGCTCAAGCGTCAGGAAATAGAGCCCATTCGCCTGCGCCGCGTTTTGGAACCCGTGGGAACGGTGCCCACAAGTCAACCGGTGATCTATGATTTTGGAATCAACCTGGCGGGCAACGTGGAAATCTGTGTGGAGGGACCTCGCGGCGCAAAGGTGACGATTTTGTATTCGGAATTGGTGACGCCCAACGGTTTCTTGGCCAGGGAGCGGCACCAGGAACATGTGCATTTCCCAAGATTCCAACAGGATGAATACATTCTGGCTGGCGAAGGACAGGAGACATGGCACAGCCAATTCGGATACAACGGGTTTCGATATGCCATGGTACGCGCGCCGAAGGAGTGCCGGATCATCCGCGTTCGCGCCCGGCAGTTTCACACGGATTTGCAGGACGCAGGCGGAATCGACACGCCGGACGAATCCGTTTCCCGAATTCAGGCGGCGATCCGCCAATCGTCACTGACGAATTTTCATCACATGCCTACGGATTGTCCGCATCGGGAGAAAAACGGTTGGACGGGAGACGCCTGGCTTTCCTCCAGGCAGATGCTGTTCAATTTCGACATGCGCCGGGCATATGGAAAATGGCTGGACGATGTGGTAGATTGCCAGAGAATCAGCGGACAGATTCCCTGCATCGTGCCGACATCCGCATGGGGATACGCATGGGGCAGCGGCGTGACATGGGACGTGGCGTTGCTGGCGATTCCCTGGGAAATGTATTGGTTTTATGGCGACGAAGGGATTTTGCGGCGGTATGCGAGGCCGATTCAGAAATACATGCGTTTTTTGCAAACCACGCTGGACGATGGAATTCCGGCGTTTGGGCTGGGGGATTGGGCGGCCCCGCCGGAGACAGATTTGATGCCGGATGCGGCGCTGCGGGCGTGCATGGCGGTTTATGCCGGTCGGTTGACGGAAAAAATCGGAGGTGTGTTGGCAGACGAGGCGCTGGCGCAATTGGGCAGAGCCGTGAAGGAGGAATGCTCCGCGGCGTTCCGACGGAAATATGGCGGCATGGCGGGAAAATCGCGCTGCCAGTTGTACTACGCGTTGCGGCTTTTGCTGGGCCTGGCGGAAGATGAGAAGACGGAGCTTCGAGAATTGATCGCCAGCGTAGAGGCGGCGCAAGGCCATGTGATGGGCGGCATCTTTACCGCGCGCTTTGTGCCGGAAGCGCTTGCGCAGTTCGGACGGGAAGATTTGGCATGGAGAATGGCGTCCGCAAAGGGATATCCCGGATGGGACGATCTTTCCCGGAAGTGTGCCGGAACCTTGGGAGAAAATTGGTTTGGCGGAAGTTCCATGAACCATCATATGTTTTCCTCCATTGGCGCGTGGTCTTATTGGGGATTGGCGGGCATGCGAATTCTATCTCCTGGTTTCAAAGCGGTGCTGATCAAGCCCTGGATTCCGGAAAATCTGCCGCGCTTTGCCGCATGGCACAACACGCCCATGGGACGGCTTTCTTTCGGTTGGGATCAGGATTCTGTCATGTTGGAAGTTCCGCAGAACATGAAGGCGTTTGTGCAGATGGACGGGAAAAAGCAGATGGTCGCGCCGGGCAAGCATGCATTTCAGCGAAAGGAATTTTTGGTGAGCGATTCATGAAAAAGGTGGCTTTGGCGGTTATTGGCGCTACGGCGGCGGGCATTGGCGCAGCGTCCGAACGCAGCGATGCGATCATCTTTGAAAAAGGAATGATTCCCGGCGCGGACTTTGGCGCTGCGATGTATGCTGCGCCATATATGGGAGACAAGGCTGCGATCCTGTTTCGGGAATGTCTGGATGCAGGCGTTATGGATGCGGACGGGCGGTTGCATCCGTCGATGCTGTCGCCATTTTTGGCGCTGCGCTTGAAACGTTCCGGCGCAGAAGTGCGGCTGTTTGCCCGGGTATTGGACGTTTGTCCCTGCGAAGAAGGATTTGCGCTGCGCTTTTTTGACGCAGAGGGATTGCATGTTTGCATTGCAAGGCAGGTGTTGATTACCACGCACGACGCCCAACCCGGCGGGCAGGCGCAGACAGCGTGGAAAAAATATCTTTGCGCCCAACTGTGCTGTGCAGGCGGAAAGGAAATCCATCCGGCGCGGGGCCGGGATTGGGATATTGTGCGCGGTACGCTGAACCATGAGCGCATTTTCCGCGTGGCAATTCCGACGGACGCGGATTGGCCGGAGGCCCGCTTGCGCCTGCACGAGCGCTGGCAGGCGGTGTGTGGATGCGAATTGGCTGGGTGGCAAATTGCGGCCGTGGCCTCTTCCTTTGCATATACCTTTGAACGGCCGATTTGCAGAAAATTGGAAAACGGCGTCTGGTATTTGCCCTCCGCTTCTTTGGGAAATCCCGTGGACGCTTTTTGTGGAGGTGCGGCATGCGCTATCAATATTGGATAGACGGACAAATGCGCTTTGGGGAAATGCGCGTGGAATTTGTCGATCATGTGGATGTGGTCGTCGCCGGATTGGGCACGGCGGGCGCTATTTCCGCTTGTTGCGCCGCCGGATACGGCCTTAC
>JAQXRL010000158.1 GCA_029218505.1 Eubacteriales bacterium
CCAGGTTCAGATACATCGTCTCCGTCATGAAAGGAATATAGGGCGCCAGCAGCTTCGACAGCGTGGTCAGCACGGTGTACAGCGTTTCAAACGCCGCCAGCTTGTCGCCCTCCATGCCCTTGCCCCAGAAGCGCTGCTTGCAAAGCCGCACATACCAGTTGGACAATTCGTCCACAAAGGCAGAAATGGCGCGGGCGGTTTCCGTAATCTTGTATTGTTCCAGGCCCTCGTCCACATACTGCACCAGCGTGTTCAGCTTGGACAGCACCCATTTGTCCATCAGGGCAAAATCTTCCGGCTTTGCGTGCTGCGTGGCTGGCTTGTAATCGTCAATGGACGCGTACAGCGTAAAGAACGCGTAGGTATTCCACAAAGTGCCCATAAACTTCGACTGCATTTCGCTGACCAGTTCATGAGAGAACCGGGTGGGCAGCCACGGCGCGCCGTTCGCGTAGAAATACCAGCGAACCGCGTCCGCGCCCTGCCGGTTCAACACATCCCATGGATCCACCACATTGCCGATGTGCTTGGACATTTTCCGGCCTTCGGCATCCTGCACATGTCCCAGCACAATGCAGTTTTCAAAGGGCGCCCGGCCAAACACCAGCGTGCCGATGGCAATGAGCGTATAGAACCAGCCGCGGGTCTGATCGATGGCCTCGGAAATAAAATTCGCCGGGAAGTTCGCCTCAAAGATTTCCTTGTTTTCAAAAGGATAGTGCCACTGGGCGAAAGGCATGGAGCCGGAATCATACCAGCAATCGATCACTTCCGGCGTGCGATGCATTACGCCGCCGCATTTCTCGCAGGGAATGGTGACCGCATCGATATAAGGACGATGCAATTCGATGTCTTCCGGCACGTTGGCGCCCAGCCGCCGCAGTTCTTCCCGGGAACCGATCACATGAATGTGTCCGCAGGAGCAAACCCATACCGGCAGCGGCGTGCCCCAATAACGTTCTCTGGACAATCCCCAGTCAATGACGTTTTCCAGGAAGTTGCCCATGCGCCCTTCCTTGATGTTTTCCGGCATCCAGTTTACCGCCCGGTTGGAAGCCACCAGTTCGTCCCGGATTGCGGTCATGCGAATGAACCATGTCGCGCGGGCATAGTAAATCAGCGGCGTATCGCAACGCCAACAGAAGGGATAATCATGGGTAAACTCCGCCGCCCGCACCAGCAATCCGCGCTGATCCAGATCCGCCAAAATCATGGGGTCCGCTTTTTTCACAAAGGTTCCTGCCCAGGGCGTGGCCTTGTCCATGCACCCTTTGGCGTCCACCAGCTGCAAAAAGGGGATCTCGTTATCGCGGCCCACCCGCGCGTCGTCTTCGCCGAATGCCGGCGCAATATGCACGATGCCGGTACCGTCCGTCATGGTGACATAACCGTCCGCCACCACGCGGAACGCCTTCTCCGGATGCTCCAGCAAGGCCGGCTGGAAGTCAAACAGCGGCTCGTAGCGCATGCCCACCAAATCTCTGCCGGGCATGGTGCGCATGTCGGAAATCTGGGCGTCGTCGCCCAGCACTGCGCCGATAAGCGCCGTGGCCATGATGATGGTTCTGCCTTCGCAGACGAAGCGGCCGTATTCCTCGTCCGGATTGACGCACAGCGCCACGTTGCTGGGCAGCGTCCATGGCGTGGTCGTCCAGGCATATAAATACGTGTTTTCCTCGCCGGTTACCTTGAAGCGCACGAACGCGGATTTCTCCGTCACGCTTTTGTATCCCTGGGAAACCTCATGGGAGGACAGCGCCGTACCACAGCGCGGGCAATAAGGCACAATCTTATGCCCTTTGTACAGCAGCCCCTTGTCCGCGATGGTCTTCAGCGACCACCATTCGCTTTCGATATAATCGTTGTCATACGTGATGTACGGATGTTCCATATCCGCCCAGAAGCCCACCCGGTCGGACATCTTTTCCCATTCGCCCTTGTATTTCCAAACGGATTCCTTGCATTTGCAGATGAACGGCTCGATGCCATATTGTTCAATTTGTTCCTTGCCGTCCAACCCGAGTTGTTTTTCCACTTCCAATTCCACCGGCAGGCCGTGGGTATCCCATCCTGCCTTCCGGGTAACGCTTTTGCCCTTCATGGTCTGATATCGGGGAATCAAATCCTTGATGGCGCGCGTTTCAATGTGACCAATATGGGGCTTGCCATTGGCCGTCGGAGGACCATCATAAAAGGTAAACACATCGCTGCCCTTGCGCAGATCCATCGTTTTTTCAAAAATGCGATTGTCATGCCAGTACTTTAGAACCGCTTCCTCCCGGGAAAGAAAATCCATGTTGGCAGGCGCTTTCTCAAACACGCGTATCCCTCCAAAACAAAAATAAGCCTCGTCCGACATGGGACGATGGCTCGCGGTACCACCCAACTTGGCGCATTTGCGCCCTCTCATGGCGCGCATGCACGCGCCTTCGCGATAACGGGCGAACCCGGCGCTGCTTAATTGCGAAACGATCGCGTTCGGCATGCGGCTCCAGGGCGATTTCCCTGCGGCGGCGCTTGCCGGACTTCCACCATCCTCCGGCTCGCTTCAAAGCCCTTTCCGCGGGCGTTCCCTATCAAAGCGTTTCCTATGATTTTATTATAGCCGATCAATACAAAACCAGAAAGCGTGGGCGTGTTAATTTCCATCACTGCGCCCTTCCCACGCGAAACCTGTGGCTTCGAAGCCCGCCGCATGCCGATGAAGCGCAGGCATCCCGCGCGGCGCGTTCTGCCCGAACATATTTGGGATTTCCGGGGCACTGGTGCATCGCTACGGTGAGAAACGTCAGCGCTTTTTCATATTCCCGCAGCCGATACAGCACCGCGCCAAAGAGATAATTCCATTCCGCGCAGCGGGTGCTGAACCGCATCAATTGCGCCCGGGCGTCCTGCAGCAAACCGCCCTGGATCATCGTTTCTATCTTCTGCAATTGCTCCGCTTCGGCGCAGCGCTGCCCATCCGCCTTTGCTTCGCTCAGGCATTGCCGGTATGCCGCGTTGATCTGCGCCATCTTCTCGTTGGCCCAATCCCGTTCCGGTCCGGCCATGAACCGGTCCGGATGCCAGCGCCGGGCCAGTTTTCGATAAGCTTCCCGAATCTGCGCCTGGGTCGCTCCATGAACCACGTTCAAGATCTCATAGGCGTTCAACGTCTATCACTCCATCCTGAAAGTCGCGCAAGCCCGTTCGTCCGCAAAAGATTTTATGCATTCCAACGCCAGCGCAACCCAATCCAACAAAAAAAATCGCCAATATGATACATTTTATCAGCCGTTCGTTCTTCTGTCAAGCACAGATTTCTTCCTCGGGAAATCATTTCAAAAATGTTGCAAATATTATCCACTTAGGAAATTTCTATCAAAATGCCGTCCCGCCTGTTTACTATGTTCCCAAAATATACTACAATATTCTTTGGTAGTATTGGGATTTTTGTCAATTCCTGGCGAATAAAGGACGTGACTTCCTTGCAGCATCGCGCAAACCGGCGCACTTTCGACAACGCTCGCAGGCGGAAACAAAACAGCGCTCATATTTTGCGCTGTCTTTTGTTGTGCTTTCCGCATGGATTGGTGCTGATGTGGAAAAACAGCTGCACGTGGCGGCGTTCTTTGAAAATCGCCATAACCTGCGTCTATGTGGCATTGGCGCTCACGGTGGTGCTATATCCCGCTCCCGGCAAGGAAAAATCGGGCAGCGTGGAAATCGTCGGTCTGCAACGCGAAGTGGAGGTATTTGGTCCGGAACTTCCCGAAACCATGCCCGAAAGCAATTACGCCTATACCGCGACCGATTCCGTCGTGTTAACCTCAAACGGCGACGACGACACCGTATACGTATATGCATCCAAGGGCGCCAGCTGCTATCATCTTTTTGAATGCAAATACGCGTTTGCCAGCGCGCAGCGCCTGACGGTTTACGAAGCAACATTCCTGGGATACACGCCTTGCGGGCTGTGCCATCCGCCGGAATATGGTCAAGAAAACGCGCCCGCCGAAGGAGAAAACCCATGACAAGGGAAACCGCAACGCAAAAGCTCGAACGCATGACGGCGATCGAGCTTTCTCTGTGGAAAGACAATCTGTCCGTGGCAGGCATTGACGAAGTGGGCCGGGGACCTTTGGCAGGCCCAGTGGTAACGGCGTGCGTCTGCATTCCCCGGGAAAAACTGATTCCCGGAGTAGACGATTCCAAAAAGCTTTCGGAAAAACGCCGGGAAGCGCTGTTCCATCCCCTGCTTGATGCTGCCGACTATGCAAAAACCGCCTTTGTGTCCCCGCAGCGCATTGATCAAATCAATATTCTAAACGCCACCAAAGAGGCCATGGAAGAATGCGGCCGCGATTTCCGCGGCATTTTCCTGGTGGACGCGGTAACGGGGCTTTCCCTGCCGGGAGAAGTCCGTTCTCTGGTTCACGGAGACGCCATCAGCTATATGATTGCGGCGGCGTCCATCGTGGCAAAGGTCACGCGGGATCGGTATATGATCGCCCTGGACGAAAAATATCCCATGTATGGCTTCGCAAAAAACAAGGGATACGGTACCGCTGAACACATCGCCGCGCTAAAAAAATATGGCCCGTGCCCGGAGCACAGGCGCAGCTTCATCTCCAAATTCGTGGTGAATGCGCCGTGAACCGCCGGCAAATTGGCGCGGAAGGCGAAGCCATTGCTCGCCGGATGTTGGAACAGGCAGGCATGGTCATCCTGCAAATGAATTATCGCTGCCGCTATGGCGAAATTGACATCATTGCCCGGGACGGCGAACGCACGGTGTTCGTGGAAGTCAAGCGGCGTTCCGGCGTGGGATACGGTTCTCCCGGGGAAGCCGTGGACGCAAGAAAGCAACGCAAAATCGTGCTGACCGCCCTGGCGTATATGCAGGCAAACGGCCTGCTGGACAGCCCCATTCGCTTTGACGTCGTGGAAATTCTTCCGGACGCGGCGCGGCACATTCCCGGCGCCTTTGACGCTACCGGCGTCTGCTGAGGCAAACTTCCCGGCGCCTTGGCCGCCTTTGTCAGCGCGTTTCCTCCATGTTTCGGCGGTATTCGCTGGGGGACATATCATAGAATTTCCGAAAACACCGGGTAAACGTCCGATAATTGTTAAAGCCGGCGCGCTCCGAAATCTCCGCAATGGTAAACGCGCTGTTTCCCATCAGTTCCCGCGCCCGTTCCACCCTGCAATGGCTCAGATAATCCGGAAAGCTTTCTCCCGTCAGATTTTTTACAATTTTGGAAAAATACCCCTCGGAAAGCCGCCAATGCTCCGCCGCGCTGCAAAGGCTGATATCCCGGTTCCAATTCGCATGGATGTATTCGTCCAGTTCCTTTTGCCCCACCGGCAACCCGCTGGTCTCCATTTGAATCGCGCTGCCCGCCCGTTCAAACATGCCGTGCAAATATGTCATGGCGTCTTCAAACGTGTCGCAGTTCTCCAGCCGGGCGCACATGTCCCGATAATCTCCCAAGATGAATTCCGCGTCCCGGCCAGAGGATGTCATCGCTTTGTACAGCACATCCAGTCCGCCCACCAGCAATTTCCGCATGACGGAACAAGAGATGCCGTCTTCGCACAGCCGTTCATGCAAAAAGCCCTGCATTTCGTTCCAGGCTTCGTGAACCTTTCCCACATGCAGCAGGGCGATCATCCGGGTTTCCAGGCGCACCGGAGTCAATGCCGGAACCTTGCCATCCACGGTTTCCTGCCGAAGAACATCCCACACGCCGCCGGAAGACTGGCTGCGCAAAAAGCATCCCTCAAAGCCCTGGGCGCATTGATCCGCCATTTCCCGCAAAAGCGCCGCGTTTTCCCGAGCGCTCATGCAGCGCGGACGCGGCATGGACGCCGCATACAGCACCGTTGCGCCAAAATTCGCGATTGTCTGCTCCTGAACCTGGTCCATTCGCGCGGCGGCTTTCAATCGAAAGGCCTCCGGCGACATGTCATGCGAAAACACGACAAAGATTTCCCCGTCCATCACCGCCGTGCGCACACAGAACGCGTCGCTCATCAGTCCATGAATGCTGTGCGCCACCAGGCGCAGCATGCGATTCAGGGATTCCGGCATATGTTGCTGTCGCATTACGTGAGAATGGGAAAAGCGCACCACCACCAATTGCAAATACTTTTCAGAAAATGCGTTCAGCCATTCCACGCATTCCGGGCCTTCGCTGTTATGCAGCACATGATAGAACGCCAAATCGTCCAACATGGGCGTCAGCGCATCCACGGTACGGTTCAGTTTGGCGTTGTCCATCAGCACCTCGTCCACCAATCTGCCGATCGCGGTCAGCTCATCGGGCGACTTCCCGGCGGCAATTCGCCCCTGGGCCACAAGGGCGTTGATGAGCGTGCCCACGGGCTGATACAGCTTCCTGGAACATCGCAGCGCAATTACCGTCACCGCCAGGGAAAAACACAGCGTGAGCATGGCGGAGGTGATCCATGCCTTGTACACATGGCGGTTTTGAAGCGCATTGGACGTGAGATAAACGTATTGCAAATTGCCAAACGGCAGCTTCTTCTTGCTGATCTGATATTGCCTTCCGTTTAGCGCAACATGGGTGCTTTCGTTTTCCAGCAACGCTTGAATTTCGGCATCCGTGGGCAAATCGTCCTGATCCAATCCCGCGAAGCCCAACAGTTCCGTGCCGTTGCAAAGCATCTTCGCATCCGTCAGCTTTTCCCCGAATTGTTCCACCCGGGGCTGGATCACCGCGCAGACATACGCCTTGGGCTGGGATTCCCCCAGGGGCAAGGGCATGATCTCCAGCATATATCCAACCCCCATTACCCCCTGGGGATTGGGCACATACGTGAGCCTCTTTACGGACAAAATCTGCTGCTTCAACGTTTGCGCCTGATCCCAGTCTCCCGTGATGCGATATCGCAAATATGTATCCGCGCCCTCGCTGCCAATGCTCACAATGATATCCAACCGCGGCACGTACAAAAACAGGCTCTTCAAGCCCTCCGCGCTGGACATCACGCTTTCAATGCGCTCGGATATGCCCAAAATGGCCTGTATCCGCGCCTGTTCGCCGGAACGGCCCGCTTGCAGCAGCGCGACATCCGATGAACTGGCCAAATTCAAAATGGCGCCATTGATTCCCGCAAGCTGCATGCGAATGCTTTCCACGTCCTGATCGCAAATCTGCGTGCGCAGATTTCCAATCTGCTGATCCATATACCGGGTCAAAAAGAAGGATGTGCACAATCCGGACACAAGCACCGCCAGCACCACCAACACCGTCGTCGTCCGCATCAACCGCATTTGATAGCTGTGCACGCCCGAAGCCTCGTGAAACAGATTCCCGAGACGCCGCACATATCCTGCGGACTTTTCCAAAGGCCGGCCACACCCCATTGGCGCAAAACCGCCTTGACGGACATCCTTCCTCAGTCGCTTCACACGATCACTCCAAAACCAGTTTTCATTTTTGAACATGTATGCCCGGAGAGATCATACAATCTCTCCGGGTTCATGTCAATGGTGCAGCCGCAACAAATTCACTTGCTCAGGTTATAATTGTCATTCACTTCCTGGGTAATCTGATCCATGCCATACTCCTTCAGTTCCTTCAACAGGCTTTCGAAGGAATCCCAGTCGGAAATGCCCATGATGTAATTGTCCATTTCGTCCTTCATCGGGGACCAGATATCGGCGCTCAGCTTGCGGTTGGTTTCCGTGTCCGTGAGGGAAGCGGGCAGCGCGTAATAGGCAAATTCCGCATTGTCCACATACGCATGATAGGCCAGCGCGTCTACCTCGTCCAACTCCTCCAGCGTTTTGCCCTGGAAGGTGATCTGCAGGAAATTGTCCTCCGTCCAAACCTGCGCCCATGTGCCCTTTGCAATGCCTGCGCCCCGGGCGTTTTCCCAGCTGGTGCAATAGGGTTCCAGCAATCTGGGCTCGCCGTCCACCTTTTCGTGATGTACGCCCTCAACCCCGAAGTTCGTCAGTTCAATGCCCTCGTCGGAGAACAAGTAGTCGATGAACATCATGCAGGCTTCGGGATCCTTCGCCGTGGAGGAAATGGCCATGCAGGTGCTGTAGGGATAGCGGCCCTGAATGTTCTGGCCGCCCACGCCCTTCATGGGCGGAATGTATCCCAGCAGCGCTTTTTCAAAGCCGTTGGCGCGCAGGGACTTGGTGAGCTTCGTGGATTCATTGCCGGTGGCATACGTGACGCCCACCTTGTCCGTGGAAACCAATTCGTCCCGGGAAGGAATATCTCGAACGGTGTATTCGGAATCAATCAAGCCCTCGGAATACAGCTGCCGGAGCAAATCCACGCAGTTTTTGAATTCCGGATGCTCATACATGGGAATCAGCTTGCCTTCGTATTCCGTGTAATCCCCCACTACCCGCTTGATGCCGAACGCATCCAGGAACACCTGCAAATCGCCGTTCAAAACCATAAACGGGATCTCATCCGCCATGCCGTTGCCGTTGGGGTCGTCGTTTTTGAAGCGGCGCATCACTTCCACGAATTCTTCCACGGTGGTGGGCGCTTCCAGATTCAGCGTTTCCAGCCAATCGTAACGAATCATCATGGAATTCAAATACGGGAACGCGTTGTACTGCTTCACGGAATAGATGCCGCCGTTATAATCGTACTGATAGGGCATGGATTCCTCCGTCCAGAAGCGGGTAATGTTCTGGCCGTATTTTTCCAACAGGTTGTTTTCCGGATCGTCCAGGCGCAGCACCGCATCCTGCTCCACCCACGCGGCGGGAACGGCCTGCTTCCAAAGGAAGCTGATCACGTCTGGCAGTTCGCCGGACGCCAGCACGGTGTTGATTTTCTCGTCAAAGTTTGCCGACGGCACATAGGTGTATTCCAGCTTGATGTTCAATTTTTCCTGAACCGCCTGTTCCACCGCGTTGTTTTCCTTGTTGGAATTGACGCCTTCCAAAATGGTAATGGTGATCGTCTCATCCTCCGGCAGGGAACGAGCCGCTTCGGCCAGCCCGCCCGTGCTCAGCAAACACAAAACCAGAATCAACGCCAAAATGGTTTTTTTCATGTTTTTCTCCTCCGATGTGAATTCTATTCAGCCACGCCGGCCGCCTTTTCGGAAAAAACCGCTTCCGCTAGCAAGAAACGCTCCCCTTCCAAGGCTTTGCGGCGCGTACTTCTGCGTTCAGCCCTTGACCGCACCGATCATGACGCCCTTGACGAAGTATTTTTGCAAAAACGGATACACCATCATGATGGGCAGCATGGTCAGGATAATGTTGGCATAAATCAGGGAATCCGACACCACGTCTATCGTGTCCGCGCCTTCGATGTACTGGGCGATGGTGTTGGTAAAGACGATGTCCCGCAGCACCAGTTGCAGGGTAAATTTGCTTCTGGTGGACAGATACAAAAGCGCGGGCGTGTATGCGTTCCAATACCCCACCATCACCCACAGCGTCACCGTTGCAATGGACGGCATCGACAGCGGCACAAGAATCTGAAACAACACCACCAAATCATTGGCGCCGTCCAGCATGGCGCTTTCTTCCAGGGAAACAGGAATCGTATCAAAAAAACTGCGCATGACGATCACGTTGTACGCGCTGATGGCCGACGGCAGGATCAGCGCGAACAGGCTGTCGTACAGGCCGATTTTCCGCACCACCAGGAACAGGGGGATCATGCCGCCGGAAAACCACATGGTCAGGGTAATCAAAACGGTAATGATCTTTCGCCCGGGCAGATCCCGCCGGGACACGATAAACGCCGCCATGGTGGTCAGCAGCATGGAGATGCCCGTTCCTACCGCCACCACAAACAACGTGTTGCCATAGGCCCGAAAGAAATAATCGTTTTCAATGACCTTGGCGTATGCGCCCATGCCAAAATCCACCGGCCAAAGCGTTACCTTGCCGGAAATTACCGCCTGTTTTCCGCTCAGAGACACGGCGATGATGTTCAAAAACGGCAGCACCACCACCGCGCAGCACAGCAGCATCACAAATACGATTACGGCGTGGGCCGCGCGTTCGCCCCTGGAGTCAAATCCGTTTTTCATATCGCACCTCACCACAGCGCTTCGCCGGCCAATTTTTTGCTGATGCCATTGGAAATCAAAATGAGCGCCAGACTGACCAGGGAATTGAAAAAGCTCACCGCCGTTGCATAACCATAATCGCTGTTGAGCACGCCGCGCTCATACACATACGTGGAAAGCAATTGAGACACCGACTTGTTTCCGGAGGTTTGCATCAGCATGACCTTTTCAAAGTCCGAATTCATCATTTGTCCCATCCGCAAAATCAGCATGATCAGAATCGTGGAACGAATACAGGGCACCGTGATGCGCCACATCTTCTGCCACCAATTGGCGCCATCAATGGTCGCCGCCTCGTAATACACCGGGTTGATTCCCGATATGGCCGCCAAATAAATGATGGAATTCCATCCCGTGCCCTGCCACAAACCTGAAATAATGGACAGGGGCCGAAAGTATTCCGCTTTGTTCATAAAATATATCGGCTTGTTTCCCAGCTTCATCAGCATCTGGTTGATGACTCCGTTGGTGGGCGACAACAGCATATGCATCATGCTGACCACAACCACCGTGGAAATAAAATGCGGCATGTATGTAATGGTTTGCACCGTCTTGCAGAATGCCCGGCTGCGCAGTTCGTTCAGCAAAAGCGCAAACAGAATTGGCGCCGGAAACGTAAAGCACAGCGATTGCAGATTTAAGATCAGCGTGTTTGCAATCACCTGCGCAAATTGCCGGCCATGGACGAAGTCCGAAAAGTTTTGCAATCCGACCCATTCGCTTCCCCATATGCCCTTGAACACCTTATAATTTTGAAAAGAAATCAAAAGTCCCCACATGGGAACATAGCAAAAAATCAGAAAATAGGCCGCCACGGGAATCAACATGAAATAACAATATTTTCGTGCCCACATGCGCTTCAGAAGCGGCGACGCGCTCCGCCGGCTCACAGCCATGTTTCCATTCATTTGCGTCCCTCCGTGCGTTTTTGCAATTTGTATTTGCATTGTAGCAGGATATTTCAGCAAACGTCAATGTACAGATTCTAGAATTCATGGACAAATCGTAGAATTTTGGTTAAATTCCGTTCGTTTTCGCCACTATGTCCAAAAGTCTTCAATTCGTCCATTGCCTTCTTCGCGTCATTCTGATACATTATGCGCAGTGAATGGATTCACAATGTGAAAACGAAAGGAAGTTACAACATGAACGTCATTCCATCGCCCTGGACGCCCATGGAATCCCGTCAAACCGGGAACACCGTGGAAGCGCGCGTATGGGGCCGCAGTTATCGCCAGGAAGGCGCATGCTTGCCCACCAGCATTCAAACCCAGCGCCGTGAACTGCTCTACGCGCCCATGCGCCTCCTGGGCGAAGCCAACGGCGAGGCGATTCAATGGGAAGACGAAGGCTGCTATCTGCTGAATCCCACGGATACATCCGCCTGCATCAACGGATATGCGCAAAGCCAATGCCTCATCGTCAATTCCTGTCTGCAACTGGAATACGATGGCGGCGCCCGATGGGATATTCGCGTCATGCCCCGGGGCATGACCGTTCCTCAGGTATTCGGGCTGGAGCCATGCCCCATCAAGGGTTGGAACCTCACCAAGCTGCAATTGAAAATTCCCCTTCGCAAAGACATCGTCTCTCTGTACAGCAGCTGGCGTGATTCCTGGGTCGGCGACAACGGCATTCTCTCTCTGAAAACCGGAAAAAAGCTCATGGAAAACGGTTCCATCCCGGAAGGCGGTTTTGCCATGCCCTTCATGCCCGCCCTGTGGCTGGGCGACGAAAAGGCCGGCATTCAATTCGTCGTGGAAAGCGACGAATTCTGGCAATGCGCCGATCCCAACCGTGCCATGGAACTGAAGGATTGCGGCGATCATTGGGAACTGTGCTGCAATCTGCTGGACAGCCTGCCTCGTTCTTGGGAAAATCCCGACGTATCCTGCCCGGCCATCAGCTACACCTTTGGCCTGATTGCCACGCCCGTCAAGCCCATTCCACAGAATTTTTTGAAGCGCAACGCCATCCATATCGACTGCTTCACCAAAATTGCCGGAGATTACTGGCCCTTTCTCAACGGCCCGGTGCGCCCGGAAGATCCCGAAACGGTCATCGACCGGCTGTGCCGCGCAGGCGTCAATCTGTTGATTCTGCATGAGAAATGGAACAAAATTCAAAACAACTGGAACGTCGCCGTGTCCACGGAAGAAGAAATTACCAAACTGGTGCGCCTGTGTCACAGCCGCGGCATCCAGGTCATTCCATACTTCGGCTATGAAATCACGTCCTCCATGCCCGAATTCACCCAGGTGCGCGACGACGTGATCTGGCGCAAGGAAGGCGGACGGGAAAACGTCAGCGGCTGGTATCGCGTGCCCTATCAGCGGGCAGCGCGCGTTTGTTACAACAGCAGCTGGGCAGACAAACTGGTGGAAGGCATTTTGAACTGCATCGACCATTTCCACTTTGACGGCGTGTATCTGGATTCCACCAGTCAGCCCTGCGGCTGCGTCAACACCCGGCATGGCTGCGGATATGCCGACGCCTCCGGTCACGTCCATCCCACCTTCCCCATGTTCGCATACCGCGAGCTCATGAAGCGGATTTGCACCGGCGTACATGCCCGGGGCGGCATTGTCAATCCGCATCCTGCGGGCGCGACGATTCCGTTTATTTCCAGCTTCTGCGATATGCTGTGGGACGGCGAGCATTTGCAAACCCGCATTCGGGAGGAAGGCCTTCAAACCTTCTCCCTGGACTATTTCCGCGCGGAATACCTGGGCGGAAACTTCGGAATTCCGGTGCAGTTTATCGTGTACGAGTTCCCCGGCGTTTGGGATTTTGACATGGCGTTGAGCCTTTGCATGATCCACGGCGTATATCCCCGCCCGAATTCCGTTTTGCATCCGCTGGACGTCATGGAAAAAATTTGGAGCATCACGGGCACCTTCGGCATCAGCGAAGCGGACTTCCTGGGCTATTGGGAAAACCAGCCGGCCGTGCGCACCAGCAACGACGCATGCAAGGTCAGCTTCTATTCCAGAAAACAAGTGGACGGCTCCATGCGGCTTTTGCTCATTGCCTCCAATCCCACCACCGAGCCCTGCGAAAACTGCTCCATCGCGGTGCAAAGCGAATTCTTCGGCCTGGGCCGGGTTGTATCGGCATACGACGCCATGGAGAAGCGCCGCGTTTCCACAGACAACGGAGAGATCCGCCTGTCCCTGAAACCCTATGCCTACGCCATCTATGAAGTCGTCATCGACCGTTGACCGAATTGCGCAAAAGCGCCCCGCACGAAATTCCGTGCGGGGCGCCTGTTTTTGAACCCTTATTCCAATTCTTCCACAAATTCTTCGATGCGGCGCATGCCCTCCACAATGCGTTCGCGGCTGGTGGCGTAGCTGAGGCGCACATGCGTGTCGTCGCCAAAGGCCTTGCCCGGCACCACCGCCACATGCTTGTTCTCCAACAACTGCGCCGCAAAGGTCTCTGAACCATCGATCAGCACGCCGTCATGGCTGAGCCCCATGATGCCGTTCAAATTCAGCATCATATAAAACGCGCCCTTGGGCAAATGGGCATACAATCCGTCAATGCTGAGAATCAGCGCATGCATCAAGTTGCGCCGCGTCTGGAATTCTTTCAGCATTTTCTTAATATACGTCGCGCCGGAGGTAAGCGCCACGCTGGAGGCATACTGGGCAATGGAATTCGCGTTGCTGGCGGAATGGCTCTGGAAAGCCGTCATGGCCTTGATAATGGGCCGGGACGCCGCCGCATAGCCAATGCGCCATCCGGTCATGGCATACGTTTTGCTCACGCCGTTTACCACCACCGTCTGCCGCTTGATTTCTTCTCCAAGGGACGCAATGGACACATGTTCCACGCCGTCGTACAGCAACCGTTCGTAGATTTCGTCCGAAATTACGTAAAATCCCTTTTCCACCGCCAATTCCGCAATGCCCATCAACTGTTCCCGGCTCCACACGCAGCCGTTGGGATTGTTGGGGCTGTTGATAATCAGCGCCTTGGTGCGCTCCGTCACATAGGGACGAATCTCTTCCGCCGTTACGATAAAGCCATTCTCTTCCGCGCCCGGCACCATGACCGGCGTGCCGCCCGCGATCATGACCATTTCCGGATAACTGACCCAATAGGGCGACGGAATCAGCACCTCGTCGCCGGGATTCAAAATCACGCTGAGCGCCGTATACAGACTCTGCTTTGCGCCGCTGGAAACAATGACTTCTTCCGGCGTGTAGGAAAGCGCGTTGTCCCGGAAGAACTTTTCGCAAATGTGTTCCCGCAAATCCAACGTGCCTGCCACCGGCGTATATCGCGTATATCCCGCGTCAATGGCAAATTTGCCCGCATCGCGAATGTATTCCGGCGTGTCAAAATCCGGTTCGCCCACGCCAAATCCAACCACATCCACGCCGTCCTTGCGCAGCGCCTTTGCCCGGGAATCAATGGCCAGCGTTACCGAAGGCGAAATTGCCAAGGCCCGCTTGGATAGTTCAAGTGACATCGTATACCGCCCTTCCGCGCATACATCCGCGCTCCGTTCATTCTATATGATATATTACGCCTTCTCATCATCCGGATTCACGCCAAAAACCGTGAATTTTCCGTTAAATATGAATTGCACGAAATCCAAATATTCAAATTTTGTTTTTGGGGGCTTCATCTTCCGCAAATTCCGCGCGCTACTTTTCAAATTTACCATGATGTGATATACTGAAAAGCAGTTCTGACGGAAGGGGAGGTGCATTCATGGAACCGGATCGCATGAGCGTTGAGGAAATCAAGGAATCCATTCGTTTGAAGTTGGAAAACAATTTCGGCTGCGGAATCTCCGACGCGACGCAGCAGCAGCTGTATCACGCCATCGCGCGCACGGTACGGGACGAGGTAATGCAGCGCAGAACGGCCTCCCGTGGCATGCGCAAGCAGGCGGGCGCCAAAAAAGTGTATTACCTCAGCGCGGAATTTTTGGTGGGGCGGGCGCTGCACGCAAATATGGTGAACCTGGTAAACGAATCAAACTATCGGCAGGCATTAAAAGAGCTGGGCATTGACAAAAACGTCATTTTTGAACAGGAGCCGGAACCGGGCTTGGGAAACGGCGGTTTGGGCCGGCTAGCGGCATGCTTTCTGGACAGCCTGACCAGCATGAATCTGCCCGCCATGGGTTGTACCATTCGATACGAATACGGCTTGTTCCGTCAAAAGATTGTAGACGGATATCAGGTGGAAGTGCCGGACAACTGGCTGGATGACGGCAACCTGTGGGAAGTGCCGCGACCGGATCAAACCGTAGAGGTGCATTTTGGCGGCAAATTGGAGGAATATCACGAAGACGGCCGTCTGAAGTTTCGCCATCTGGATTATTCCACGGTGGAAGCCGTTCCTTATGATATTCCCACCGTGGGCTACGACACCAGCATGGTCAACATGTTGCGCACCTGGTCCGCCCGTTCGCCCAAGCGCATCGACATGAACGAATTCAATTCCGGGCAATACGTTCGCGCCGTGGCGGAAAAGGAATTGGCGGAAGTCATTTCCAAGGTGTTATATCCCAACGACGGCAATTACGAAGGCCGGGAATTGCGCTTAAAGCAGCAATATTTCTTTTCTTCCGCCTCCGTGCAATATGCCGTAAACGATTTTGTGAAAGTATACGGCAAAAACTGGAGCATCTTCCCGGACAAAGTGGCCATTCACATCAACGACACGCATCCCGCCGTTGCCATTCCGGAACTGATGCGCATTCTGATGGACGAACAGGAGCTTTCCTGGGACGACGCGGAGGACATCTGCCGCCGCACGTTTGCCTACACCAATCATACGGTGCTGCAGGAAGCGTTGGAAAAATGGCCGGAAGAAATGATCAAAGTGCAGCTGCCGCGCATCTACATGATCCTGGAAGAAATGAACAAGCGGCTGTGCGCCCGGCTGTGGAACGTCTATCCCGGACAGTGGGAGCGCATTGGGCATATGGCGATTCTGGCATACGGACAGGTGCACATGGCCAACCTGTGCGTGGCGTATTCGCACAACGTCAACGGCGTTTCCGCCATCCATACGGACATCCTGAAGCGCCAAACGTTCCATGATTATTACCTGATGGAGCCATCCAAATTTGTTTCCATCACCAACGGCATCACCATTCGCCGGTGGCTGATGCAGGCGAACCCGGATCTTTCCTCCCTGTTGGACGAATCCATCGGCCCGGCATGGCGCAAGGATTGGCGCAGGCTTTCGGACGCCGCACCCTTTGCGGACGACGCGGCCTTCCGGCAAAAATTCGAGGCCGTGAAGCGGGAAAACAAGCGCGCGCTGGCCCAGCATGTGCTGGACAGCCAGGGCGTATCCATCGATCCGGACAGCATCTTCCTGTGCCAGGCCAAGCGGTTGCATGAATACAAGCGCCAGCTGATGAACGCGCTGGGCATCCTGATGCTGTACAACCAAATCGTGGAACACCCGGATATGGACATCCCGCCCCACACCTTCCTCTTTGCCGCCAAGGCGTCGCCGGGATACTATCGCGCAAAGCTGATCATCAAGCTGATCAACGCCATTTCCGACATGGTCAAACGGCATCCCGTGGCGTCCAAGCGCATCAACGTATTGTTTTTGGAAAACTACAGCGTTTCCGTGGCGGAAATGCTGATGCCCGCCGCGGACGTATCCATCCAGATTTCCACCGCAGGCAAGGAGGCCAGCGGCACCGGCAACATGAAATTCATGCTCAACGGCGCCGTAACCCTGGGCACCATGGACGGCGCAAACTGCGAAATCTACGACGCCGTGGGCGCGGACAACATCTATATTTTCGGTCTCTCCGCCGAAGAGGTGGAACGCGGCTACACCACCTATCGTGCGGGCGCGGTGTACGAGCAAAACCCTGCCATTCGCAGGGCGATGGAGCAATTAATCGACGGAACGTTGTCTCCGGACAACCCGCGCCTGTTTTCCGAACTGTACCACGCACTGCTGTTCGGCGACAACGGCGGCATGGCCGATCCCTATTTCGTGCTGAAGGATCTGCCCGAAATGATGGCGGCAGAACGCAAAATTGCCGCCGATTACCGCAAGCGGGAGCTTTGGCTGCGCAAGGCCATCCTCAACACCGCCAATGCCGGCTTCTTCTCCTCGGACCGCACCATTGCCGAATACAACGACAAAATCTGGCATTTGAAGCCCTTAAATCTATAGGAAATCATTCGCATGCAGGGAGACTTCGTTCTCCCTGCCGCACTTTCCCGGAGGTGGAAAGATGTATCACGACTCGAGAGATCCGCAGTATCGCACGCCCGTGGGCCCCGCCAAGTGTTGCGCTTCCATAACGCTGCGATTGCGCGCGGACGAAGCCCGAAGGGCATGGCTGCGGCTTTGGTGGGAAGATAAGCCCATCCTGCAGGAAATGGTCCGCGACGAAAGCGGCCTGTTTTGCTCGGAAATCCTGCTGCCGGAGCACCCCGGGCTGTTGTGGTATTATTTTATCGCGGAACTGGAAAACCAGGAGCGCGTCTATTACGGAAACGCCGCCGATCAGTTGGGCGGAGAGGGCAATCCATGCGCTTGGGAACCGCCTTCTTATCAAATTACGGTATACGACCCGAATTATGACACGCCTGACTGGATGCGGGACGGCGTGATGCTGCAAATCATGGTGGATCGCTATCATCCCAGCGGCACGCCGCGTCGGGAAAATTACCCTGCCTCCGCGCAATTGCACCAGCGTTGGGACGAGGAGCCGCTTTTGCAGCTGGACGCGGCGGGAGACAACCAAGCCAGCGATTTTTTCGGCGGCAATCTGCGGGGCATTGCCGAAAAATTGGACTATATTCGCTCCCTGGGCGTATCGGTTCTGTATCTGAATCCGATCTTTCTTTCCCCGTCCAACCACAAATACGACACGGCGGATTACATGCGCATTGATCCTGCCTTCGGCACGGAAGCGGATTTCCGGCATTTGTGCCGGCGGGCGGCGGATTTGGGCATTCGCGTAATCCTGGACGGCGTATTTTCCCATACCGGCGCAGACAGCGTATATTTCAACCGTTTCGGCCGGTATCCCGAGCCCGGCGCATATCAATCCAAGGAATCGTGTTATTATCCATGGTATCACTTTGATCGTTGGCCGGAAGCATACGACGCATGGTGGGGCTTCCCCATGTTGCCCAACGTCAACGAAGATGAGCCTTCTTATCGGGAATTCATTTTGGGAGACGGCGGCGTGATGGACAAATGGTTATGCGCCGGCGCCAGCGGGTGGCGGCTGGACGTAGCGGATGAACTGCCGATGGATTTCCTGCGCCTGATGCGGTTTCGGGAAAAGCGCAAATACCCGGATGCCGCCCTGATCGGAGAAGTGTGGGAAGACCCCAGCAACAAGGTCGCTTATGGCAAACTGCGCAGCTACTGCCTGGGAGACACCCTGGATAGCACCATGAATTATCCGTTGCGCCAGGCGATTTTTGATTTTCTGCTGGGCAAATCAGACGCAAATGCCCTCAAGCGCAGCCTTGATTCCATGACAGAAAAGCTGCCCTTGCCATTTCTGTATGCGCAAATGAATCTGCTGGGCAGCCACGACCGGGCTCGCGCCGTCAGCGTGCTGGCGGATTGCGGAAACATGGAACCCGAACGCCGGTATCGTTATCCCCGCGCCTTATCTCCGGAAGAGTATCTTCGGGGCCGAAAGCGCTTCATTGCGGCATGGAAACTTGTGTGCGCCTTGCCGGGCATGCCCTGTCTGTATTATGGAGACGAGGCCGGCATGACCGGCATGACCGACCCCTTCTGCCGCGGTCCGTATCCCTGGGGACGGGAAGACGCATACCTGACGGAACAGGTGCGGGAAGCCGCGCTGCTGCGCAATCGCCAATCCGTGCTGCGCAGGGGAAAAATGCGGTTGTATGCCCCTCATCCCGACGTCATCCTGGTTGAACGCTTCGACGACGCCTTCGATCCCGCCGCCCGGGAACCCCGCGCGGTGTTGGCCGTGCACCGCGGAGACGAAGATGTGGAATTTTATTTTAACGAAAGGAACTGCCGCATGTCCTCTGTAACGGCCATGTGGCTGGTAAAACCGGAATGAGAAACTTGATTCTGTTGGGAAAGGGCGTCAATCCCCACGAAAACCTGGCACTGGAAGAAGCCTTGATGGACGCCATCCAGCCGGGAGACGCCGCCATGTATCTTTGGCAAAACAAGAATACCGTCGTCATCGGCCGAAACCAAAACGCCTGGCAGGAATGCCGTTGCGAACTGCTGAAGGAAGAGGGCGGCGTTCTCGCCCGCAGAAGTTCCGGTGGCGGCGCGGTATTTCACGATTTGGGCAACCTGAATTTCACCTTTGCCGCATCCCCGGAACGCTATGATTTGCAAAGGCAATTGAAGGTCGTGCAGGAAGCGCTGCTTCCGCTGGGCATCGAATCAGAATTTTCCGGGCGCAACGACATTCTTACCATGGACGGCCGCAAATTTTCCGGAAACGCGTTCAAGCACACCAAGACCTGCTCCATGCAGCACGGAACGCTTTTGGTGCGCGTGGACATGCAGAAGCTGGGCCGGTATCTGAATCCTCCGGCGGAAAAGTTGAAGGCCAAGGGCGTCGCCAGCGTGCGATCCAGGGTGTGCAATCTGTGCGAATTCAATCCGGACATCACCATAGAAGCCGTTCGCGCCGCCCTGATGGAAAGTTTTCAAAACCTTTACGGCCCGGCAGAGGCCCTGCGCGCAGACGACTTCGACATTACGGAAAAATATGCCCGATACTCCAGTTGGGCTTGGAATTACGGCGAAACGCCCGTGTTTGATCTGGAACTGCGAAAACGCTTTGATTGGGGCATTTTGGAGGTTTTGCTTCAATTGCAGCATGGTGCGGTTTCCAATGTCCATGTGTATTCCGACGCCATGGACGCAGAGCTCCCGCCCAAGCTGGAACAGGCGCTTGCCGGCAAGCCCTTTGGTTCCTCCCTGCCGGATGCGGTTTCTCCATATCCCGATATTGCGCAATGGCTGCGGGAAGAACTTCCCCTGTAATTTCACGAGCCTTCGAACAAAGCGACGCGGAATGGCCGATCCATTCCGCGTCGATCTTTATGCTTCGGGCAGGGTGTATTTTTTCAAATATCCAACCAACCGCTGTTGGAATTCGCTGCTGTTGGCCTTGACTCTGCTAAGGTATTCATGCATGTCAAAGCTTCCATGGGCAGTTTCCAGCACGCATACGGCAATATTGGAACAATGGTCCGAAATGCGTTCGAAATTGGTCAGCAAATCCGTCAGCACAAACCCCAATTCAATTGTGCATTCGCCCTTGGTCAGCCGTTCAATGTGCCGCGCCTTGAGCATGGATTTCAGCACGTCTATGGTTTGCTCCAGGGGCTCCACCTGCGCCGCCGCTTCTAAATCCGTTTGGTCAAACGCGCGCATGGCCAAATCCAGGATTTCTTCTACCGCGTTGATCATGATGCTCAATTCCTGACGCGCCTTGGGCGTAAAGGCGAGCTCCTTCTCGTGCAGTTCTTCCGCTGATTCCAGAATGTTCAACGCATGGTCGGATATGCGTTCAAAATCGCCGATCAAATGCAGCATTTCCGTGACTTCCCGGCTGCTGGCTTCCGAAAGGCTCATGGTGCTCAGCTTTACCAGATAGGTTCCCAAATGGTCCTCCAGCCAGTCCACCCTGGTTTCGCCCTGTCGAACGGCCTCCGCCGTCTTTTCATCATAAACGCGCAGCGATTGAATGGCGTTTTTCAGCGTTTCCCAGGATGTCTTCGCCATGGTTCGCGCCACGCTGTCCGCTTGCTCTATGGCTACCACGGGCGTTACAAACAGGCGTTCATCCAACAGCTCCGCTTCCCGGTCACCCTTGCCGTTGGGCACAGATATGTATGCCAGTTGCTCCAATTGCTTGCCAAAGGGCATAAGAAGCGCCGTGGACAGCAATTTGAACGCCGTATGCGCGAAGGCAATGCCCAAAGGCGAGGCCGCTTCAGAAACAAATTGCAGAGGCACCAGCGCCTGCACCAGGCAAAATACGCTTAGCCAAACCACCATGCCGATTACATTGAAATACAAATGAATCATCGCCGCCCGCTTTGCGTCCCGGGACGTGCCCAAAGAGGACAGCAACGCCGTTATGCAGGTTCCGATATTTTGGCCCATGATAATGGGAATCGCGCTGCCATATGTGATGGCGCCCGTCATGGACAGCGCCTGCAAAATGCCAACCGACGCCGACGAGGACTGGACAATGGCGGTAAGCACCGTTCCCGCCAGCACCCCCAAAATCGGATTGGAAAACATCAGGAAAATATTCGCAAAATCCGGCATGTCCTTCAGCGGCGCCACCGCGCCGGACATGGTTTCCATGCCGAACATTAACACCGAAAATCCCAGCAGAATCATGCCCGTATCCTTGCGCTTCTGCCGCTTGGAAAACATGTTGAACCCAATGCCCACCGCCGCCATGACCGGCGTAAACGTCGCGGGTTTGAAAATCGTCAGATACCAGGCGTCTCCCGTAATGCCTGCCAGAGACAAAATCCATGCCGTTACCGCCGTTCCCACATTGGCGCCCATGATGATGCCAACGGTTTGCTCCAGTTTCATAACCCCGGAATTCACGAAACCCACCACCATCACGGTGGTTGCCGAAGAGGATTGAATGACGGCCGTTACACCCAGGCCCAGCAAAAATCCTCTGGCAGGACTGGAGGTCAGCCGGCCCAGAATATTCTTCAACCGATTGCCGGCACGCTTTTCCAACGCTTCTCCCATCAGGTTCATGCCAAATAAAAACAACGCCAGTCCGCCCAATAGGTTCAGCACGTCCGTGAGACCCATGGTTTTTCACTCCTTCTCGTTTCCGGGCGACCTTGCCGCCCACTTTCGTTTTCATCTTCTTTATCACAATGATACAATATCATGCTCAGGTTAATTCACCATTATCCTCAGGATATAATCCAAAAATTCTTCCTTTTTGAAATTTTTCCTTCCATCGTTTGCAATTTTCCAGAGTTCCTATGGAAAATAATTCAAGAAAATGCCTCGAACCACTTGCAATTGTCACACAGTTGCAATATAATGTCATAAGGAAGTCTATATTATGGGAGGGTGCTTATGCCTCAGAAATTGCGAAGGGCACTGACCGCTGTCCTCATGTGTTTGATGCTTCTGTCCATGTTGCCTGTTTCCGCCATGGCGGAAACATACGAAGCCAAAGTGTATACATCCAGGATGAACGTATACTCCAGTACGAGCACGTCATCCCGGTATTATCTGGGATATTTGAAGAAGGGAACCATCTTTACGGTACATGCCATCAAAGGCGAATGGGCAAAGGTTTCCTACAAAGGCAAGCGCGGTTTTGCGCAGTTCAAAGACATCATTATGCGGAAACGTCTTCTTCGCTACACCAAGAAAGCCGCTCCCGTATACAAAAGCGCCAGCAGTTCTTCCAAAAAGCTGATGACGCTGCCCATCGGCACGGAGGTGTATCTCGTCGGCAAAGACGGAAGCTATTGGCTGGCACAGAACAAAAGCGGCACCATGATCGCCTACATTCACGAAAAATACGTAACATCCAAAAAGCCAACCGTTAAGCCCACGCCTACGCCCACCCCTGTTCCCGACGAGGATGATGGTGAGGATGTAAGCTGGGGCAAACCGGCCGCCACGCCAAAGCCATCCGCCACTGCCGGCGCTACGCCAACCCCAACTCCAAAGCCCACCTATGCCAGCAAAGCGGATCAGGTGATTGCGCTGGCCCAGGAACAGCTTGGCAAACCCTACAAGGAAAAATGCAATCCCCCGGACAGTTTTGATTGCGCGTTTTTGGTATATTATTGCTACGAGTCCGCAGGCGTGGATGTAAAAAGCTCCGCCGAATCCATCGGCTATGACTCCAGCATGGACAAGATTCCCAAAATTTCCGATCTCGTTCGGGGAGACATTGTTTGCTTCGATACCAACAGCTCGGATTCCGACTTGAGCGACCATGTGGGCATTTACATCGGCAACGGCAAATTCATCCATGCTTCTTCCAGCGCGGAGAAAGTAATTGTATCCGATTTGTCGGATCCGGATGGATATTATGTGCGAACCTTCTCCTGGGGGCGCAGACCCTTCTAGCGCTGCCCTTGGAGCCATAGGGTTTTGTATTCCAGGAACCACGGCATTGCTGTGGTTCCTTTTTTGCAAAGTTTCGGCGATCTATTGTGAAAAAAACAGCCAAGTCAGGACATATCTCCTGCGGATGCTTGTCAATCCCACGCTTCGCCAATCCTATTTCCGAGGATTCCTGGTGTTTCCGCCTGTTCGGCGAATACGGCATAACCACCTTGGGCGGTTTGATCAAGCCCTGCAAGGGCTTTCAGCTTATCCAAACAGACTTTTTGACAAGCTGGCGGACGGGGAAGCAGGCTCTCCTCGCCACGGCCGTGCTCTCCCTGCGTTTTTCGACCGTCTGCAGGGGCTTTCCTCCTGTGGCCGCCCTCGAAAGAGGCGTCGAGAGGCTTGTCAATCCCACGCTTTGCAAATTCCCTTTTGGGAATTCGTTCTGCATTCTCTACTATCGATATCTCGCTGTTCCCGGCGGAGTCGCACCTTTGATATGGCTTCATGCCTTTTGCGAAAGCTTTTTCTTCCTGTCCCCCAGTTCAACCGGGAGGATACGCCTGTTCGGCGAATGCGCAAACACGCGCTCAATCCACTTGCCATGATTGAGCGCGTGTTTCGACGCCGATTATTTATGGTAACGTTCTCCCGCCAGGATGCGCTCCGCCCGATAAAGCTGTTCCAGCAGCACCACGCGCATCAGGCCATGCGGAAAAGTAAGATTGGAAAACGACAGGCGCGCATCCGCCCGGGCCAGCACTGCGTCACTCAGGCCATTGGAACCGCCTATGACCAACACCAACCTGCGACCGTCCGCCATCCAATCGCTGAGTTTCCGCGCCAATCCGGGAGAATCCGGCGCGGCTGCCTGCACACACAAAGCGACCACGCGGTCTGTGGGACGAATCTGCCGGAGCAACGCCTCGCCTTCCTTTTCCATGCCCTGGCGGATGAGCGCATCGGACGGGCGTTCCGGATCCCGCACGTCTTCCACCTGCACAATTTCATATTTCCCATATCTGGAAAGGCGCTTCAGATATTCCTCGCACCCCTGGCGCTGCCATGGCTCCTTCAGTTTGCCCACGCACAGAATCGTAACATTCATACGGCGCCTCCGTCACGATAAAATCCCCAGCATCAAAAGAATATCCTCCGCGTACAGCACCAGCGTGGTCACAATGCCGGAAAGCAACACCACCAGCTCTGCGGCGGATGTTTTCACGCCCGTATCCTGCGCCAATGAAACATTCCGCCGAGTCATTCTGTGTTTGAAAAGATACATAAGCGCCGCAAACAGTCCGAATTGGTAGAAAAACTCCAGCGCCAGCATTGCCATTTCGGAAATGTCCGCCTGCATGGCGGCGCTTTCCTGAAGCATTTCTCCGGAGATGGAATTGAACCGCAGCATCGCAAAGTTGATCAACAATACGATGGCGTTGTGGGCGGTGTGATAAATCATGCCGGCATAGATGGAATCACAGGCCGTTACCAAAAAGGCAATGACCACTCCCAGCAGCAATTGCGAAGGAATTCCCTGCACGGATCCATGCAGCAGCATAAACAGCACCGCCGAATACAGCATCGCCTTTCTGCCGCCCCTGCGTTCCCACGCGGAAAGAATCATGCCGCGAAACAAAAATTCTTCGCAGATGCCCGGCAACACGCAGGAAGAAAACACATACAGCGTCAATCCCCGGGTGCTGGTGGGAATGGTCATCTGCGCGTAAGAAGTATCGCAGCCCAACCATTCCAACAGCAGCGTCCAGAAATAGGACAGCACCGTTACCACCATGACCCCGGCGAACGCCGTGAGCACAAGAACGACCGTCGCCCGAAAGGACAGCGGATTCAAGCGAAGCGCCGGCAAACATTCCGGCCTGCGCCGAGAATACAGCCACACAGGAATGGCCATAAACAGCAGATAGTACAGCGCGTTGAACAGCAGCATGGCCGCCTCCGCCGAAAGCGACGGGAACAGCGCATACATGCCCCGAAGAATGGGCGCCGAAAACAACCCAAGCACGACCAGTCCGGCCGCGGCCAGCAGAAAAAGGGCGTTTGCCGCAAACACCGACGGCCTTCGCCCATAACACATTTTTTGATCAGACATTGAACCGGAACAGCGTAACGTCGCCGTCTTTCATTACGTAATCCTTGCCTTCGCTGCGAACCAATCCCTTTTCCTTGCAGGCCGCCATGCTGCCTTCCCGGATCAGATCGTCATAGGCGACAATTTCCGCGCGAATAAAGCCGCGCTCAAAATCGGAATGAATCTTTCCCGCCGCCTGGGGCGCTTTGTCGCCATTGCGAATGGTCCAGGCGCGAACCTCCTTCGGTCCGGCGGTCAGGAAACTGATCAGGCCAAGCAGACGATATCCCGCCTGCACAAGCCTGTCCAGGCCGGACTGGCCAATGCCCATTTCTTCCAGGAACATGGCCTTTTCTTCCGGATCCAATTGGGCGATTTCTTCCTCGGCCTGGGCGCAGATCACCAGCAGCTGCGCGCCCTCCGCATCGGCAATTTCCCGAACCCGCGTTACCAGGCTCAGTTCCGATTCCGGTTTCCCCAGATCCTCTTCGCCAATGTTGGCCGCATAGATGACTTTCTTCATCGTGAGCAAAAACCAGCTGTCCGCCACGGCCCTTTGATCCTCCGTCAGCGCGGCGGTGCGGGCCGGCTTGCCCTCGTTCAGATGCTTCAGCAGGATCTCTCCCGTTTCGTATTCGTCCACCAGCTTCTTTTCGCCGTTGCGCACCAGCTTCTGCGCCTTGTCCCGGCGCTTCGTCACGGTTTCAATGTCCGCCAGAATCAATTCCGTGTTAATGGTATCGATGTCTCTGACAGGATCCACGCTGCCGTCCACGTGAATTACGTTCTCGTCCTCAAAGCAACGCACCACATGCACAATGGCGTCCACTTCCCGAATGTGGGAAAGGAATTTGTTGCCCAAGCCTTCTCCCTGGCTGGCTCCCTTGACCAGGCCAGCAATATCCACAAATTCCAGCACCGCAGGCGTGTATTTTTCCGGATGATACATCTCCGCCAGCACATCCAGCCGATGATCCGGCACCGCCACCACGCCGTTGTTCGGCTCGATGGTGCAAAACGGGTAATTTGCCGCCTGTGCGCCTGCATTGGTAATGGCATTGAACAACGTGCTCTTGCCCACGTTCGGAAGTCCGACGACTCCGAGTTTCATTTCTGCATTCCTCCGTCTTCCTGGGATTGCCGGCATGCGATTTCCTATTCTCCGCCTGCCAAACCTCGAATTTCCTGCTTACATCAGCGCCTGTGCAGCGTCCACGATGCGCGTCAACAGCGCCTCCGTAGCATCGTGAGATTGCGTCACCGCATTGGCATAGAGCTTGATCTTGGGCTCGGTGCCGGACGGCCGCACGCATACCCACGCGCCTCCGTCCAATTCATAATAAAGCACATTGGACTGCGGCAACGAAAGCTTCTGTGTTCCGCCATGGGCATCGGTGCGAACGCCCGTGAGATAATCGTTGACCGCCTCCACCGCTACGCCGCCGAAATCCCGGGGACAATTTTCCCGCAGGCGCGTCATGATCCCGCTCATCTTGGCCAGACCGTCCTTGCCCGGCAACACCACGGAAACCACCTTGTCGCCATAGCAGCCATACTTCCGAAACAGACCTTCCAAGCCGTCCAGCATCGTCATGCCTTGCTTTTTGTAATAGCAGGCCGCTTCCGCAAGAAGCATACAGGCATTTACGCCGTCTTTGTCCCGAACGTCCGTGCCGGAAAGGAATCCAAAGGACTCCTCAAAGCCAAACACAAAGGTATATCGGCCGGTTTCCTCAAAATGCTTGATCTGTTCCGCGATATACTTAAATCCCGTGAGCACCGGAATGTACGTCACGCCAAAATCCTGGCATATTGCTTTGGCCATATCCGTGGACACGATGGAGGACACCACCGCCGCGTTTTCCGGCAACGTACCCAGCAGCTTTTTCTGCGACAGGATGTAGTGCAAAAGCACGCAGCCGATCTGATTTCCGGAAAGCAGGCGCACGCCGCCATCCTCCTCCATGCAGGCGACGCCCACCCGGTCGCAATCCGGATCCGTTCCGATGCACAAATCCGCGCCCACCTGCTTTTGCAGTTCCACCGCCAGGGCAAACGCGCCTGGATCCTCCGGATTCGGCACCTTCACCGTGGGGAAACGGCCGTCGGGCAATTCCTGCTGTTCCACCACATACACGTTCTCCATGCCGATTTCCCGCAAAATTCTGCGCACGGGAATGTTTCCGGAGCCATGCAGCGGCGTATAAACGATTTTCAGTTCCCTGCCCATTTCCCGGGCGAGTCCGGGATTGACGGACAGCTTTTTGACCGCGGCAATATAATCGTCGTCGATCTTTCCGCCCAAAATGGTGAGCAAGCCTTTCTGAATCGCTTCTTTTTCCTCCATGGGCTGCGCCTGAGTATAGGAAATGCCCGGCAGCCGGTCCGTAATGGCCCGCACGCTATCGGGAGGCATTTGCCCTCCGTCGCTCCAATAGACCTTGTAGCCATTGTAAACGCTGGGATTGTGGCTGGCCGTAATCACCACGCCGGCAATGGCGCCGGTATGGCGCACGGAAAAGCTCAGCACCGGCACGGGACGCAGGGATTCAAACAGCATGGCCTTCACGCCCATGCCCGCCAAAACCAGCGCCGTCTGCCGCGCAAACACATCGGACTTGATGCGGGAATCATAGGCAATTACCACGCCCCGGTCCTTTCCGCCGGGAATCGCCAAAATCGATTGCGCCAACGCCAAGGTGGCGCGACGCACCGTGTATATATTCATGCGATTGGTTCCGGCGCCCAGAATTCCGCGCATGCCCGCCGTGCCGAATTCCAATTCCCGATAGAACCGGTCCTCAATTTGGGCGGCGTCATTCCGAATGTCGGTAAGTTCGCGGATCGTCTCCGCATCGTCGGCAAAATCCGACAGCCATTGGCGATACAGTTCCATGGCGTTCATGGAGTTCCTCCTATTCAGTCAGCGCCCGCTTCCGCTGAAGCCGGCGCATATGCTGCTGTTCCTGATGGGCGATTTCCAGAAAAACATCCCGCGCGCAGGCATCCCGGGCCTTCTGCGCCAATTCCAAATAGAACAGCACCGAATCCTTTTCCGACTGAATGGCATAAGAAAGCACCGCCTCGGGGTTATCAAAACCCTCATGCCGAATGGCCATCAGTCCGCCGGGAAATACGACATCCGCGGCAATCGCCGAAAGATACGCGTTGGTTTCGTCGTCATACGGATCATCCGACGCGTTTTCCATGGCGCGCCTGCGCTGATAAAGGCGCACAAATTCCGCAAAATGCGCGCGTTCGTCCTCCGCCAGCGATTCCAGCAGCGCTCTGGTGGCTTCGCAATGGGTCAGCTTCGCTGCGCGAAGATAAAAAGCTTCGCCCCGCTTCTCCATTTCACCCGCGATGCGAAGTCCCTCCAAATCGCTGAAAACATGGGTAAGCACGGCGTTTTCCTCCTCTTTGGAGCGAATTCTATTCGCCCTTTTTCGCAAAGTAATCGTTCAATTCCTTCACCAGGTCATCTGCGTTAACGCCATGGGCGGCGCACGCCATTTCCAGGCTTTCCATGGTGGCATGGGGGCAACCCAGGCAATGCATGCCGTAAGACATCATAATGGGCGCGGTATTGCGATCCAGACGGAGCACCTCGCCGATGGACATGGTTTTTTCAATGGTCATATTTGCTTCCTCCTCATTCCATAGGATGTACTTAGTTTACCGCAATCCGCGAAGGAATGCAAGCCAATTTCCGCCAATTTCCGCCTTCCCGGGAAGATGACAGGAATTTTTACACCGCACGCTTCCCCGAGCCTTCCGGCGTCTTTCCGCATCGCCGCCAAAATCTTGTCATCCGGCCGCGAATTTGCGAACGTTGCGGCCGCGCCCTCAGCGCGCTTCCAGCGTGCTCGGCGCCTTGGGCAACGCTTCATATTGCTCCGTCCAGTGGGCATAGATGATTTCCCCGCCGGTTTCCCGGGCAATGCGCGTCACCTTTTCTATGGAGTCTCGATAGTTGCCGGCATGATACACATGCTTCGGTTGATGTTCCGGCATCATGTTGTACGGGCCATACATGCAGTCCGACGGAAACAGCAGCGTCCCTTCCGGCAGCGTCACCTGAAGCCCCAGCAGGTTGGCGGTATGTCCCGGAAGCGTCAGCACGCGAACGCCTTCCAGCAAATCAACCTCTTCGCCGACGCCAAGAAACCGCAGCCGTTCACGGGGCTGGAACGAATTGCCCAGCCATTTTTCCGCGCCAGCCCATTCCTCCCGGGTGAGATAAACCCTGGCCTGGGGAAACAAGTCGATATTTCCAATATGATCCCCATGCAAATGCGAAACCACCACTATATCCACGTCCTCCGGGCGAATGCCCGCCAGCGCCAACTGGTGAACCATCGTTTCGTCCGGCGCATGGGTATACCCTTCGTCGCCCTCCCGGCTGCCCAAATCAAACAGCAAATTTCCCGCCTCATGGCGAATCAGCAACGCGGAAATCGGCGCCAATGCGGTCGATTCTTCCGGCGCGCTCCCATCCAACACGCTTGCGGGCACCTGCAGCCAGCCCAGCTTCAGTATGTACAGCTTCATAAACTCCATCCCCTATTTTCACCATGATCCCTGCAAACGCCCTCAAAACGCAAACCCGCGCTTCCTTGACGCATCGATATTATACCATTCTTTTGCGGCGCGGGCAAGAAAAAGCCCCGGCCCGCATGGAACGCCGGCATTCCGTCATGGATTTCTTCTTCGGGGCGTATCTGTTTAGAGAGGCCTGCTTGCCGGCGCAACAATCTTGCATGCCTGAAGGAGTGGTTTCCATCATGGACCGGATCGTTTCCATCCACGAAGAACTCCGCCAAATCGTATGGGGATGGCCTATGATGCTGTTGATTCTGGGCGCAGGCGTTTACTTTACCCTGGGCACGCGTTTTCTGCAATTTCGGAAATTCGGCCGCATTATGGCGGGCACCATTGGCAAAATGTTTGACCAAACCGCCGTGGAGGACAAAGGCGCGGTCAGTCCCTTCCAGGCCCTGACCACCGCGCTGGCCGCCACCGTTGGCACGGGCAACATCGCAGGCGTGGCGGGCGCCATCGCCATGGGCGGGCCGGGCGCCGTGTTTTGGATGTGGATCAGCGCCCTGCTGGGCATGTGCACCAAATATGCGGAAGTTGTTCTTTCCATCAAATATCGGGAACGAAACGCGCAGGGGGAATGGGTTGGAGGCCCCATGTATACCATTCAAAACGGCCTTGGCCCGCGTTGGAAATGGCTTGCCGTCACGTTCGCCGTGCTGGGCATGACGGCCGCCTTCGGCATAGGAAACATGACGCAGATCAACACCATTGCCGGTTCCGTCAATATGGCGATCGCGTTTTTTGTTCCCGGCGCGGCAAATTTCCGGAACGCCATCAATGCCGTCATCGGTCTGCTGGTGGCGGCGCTGGCGGCAATGGCGCTGTTTGGCGGCGTCAAGCGCATCGGCCGCGTCACGGAAAAGCTGGTGCCGATGATGAGCGGACTGTATATTTTCGGCTGCCTGGTGGTGATCTTTGTCAACATCAGCCGCGTTGGCGCAGTGTTCGTCGCCATTTTTCGCGCGGCGTTCCAGCCCGCTTCCCTGTTGGGCGGCGCAACGGGCATTGGCATCGTCTCCGCCATGAAGCGCGGCGTTTCCCGGGGCGTTTTCTCCAACGAGGCCGGGTTGGGTTCCGCTCCCATCGCCTATGCCGCGGCCAGCACCGAAAGCCCCGTAGAGCAGGGATTTTACGGAATTTTTGAAGTGTTTGCAGACACCATCGTCATCTGCACGCTGACGGCGCTTGCAATCCTGACCAGCGGCGTCATTGGCGTTTCGGAAACCGCCGCCTTCGCCTATGGAGACGATTCCCTGGGCATAAACATGTCCATCGCCGCGTTTGGCACGGTCTTTGGCAACGGCATGGCGGGCATCATCATCTCCATCGCAAGCACGCTGTTTGCCCTGGCCACCATTCTCAGCTGGTCGTTGTATGGCGCGCGCTGTTTTGAATATATCTTTGGCGTCAAACACACGCGCGTTTATCAGATGCTGTTCGTGGCGTTTATCATGGTGGGCGCCACCATGAAGCTTTCCCTGGCATGGAGCATTGCGGATACCCTGAACGGACTGATGGCCCTTCCAAATCTATGCGCTATCTTAGCGCTTTCCGGCACCGTATTCCGCTTGACAGCCACATACCGGAATGGTATTCTATGCTCAAAATGTGTGTGTCATCGTTCCACCGCGCTGGCGGAGCAGAAGCCTTCAGGATTTTCCGCGAAAACGGAAATCAACGGGAATCATGGCATAAAATTGCCTTGAAGAGTCCATCGCGAACCAAATTTTTGAAAGGGCGGGGGTTATTCGTGGAAATTACCATGTCGTTCGTCTACGCCGTCTCTCTGTTCACGGTGCTGGTCGCGTTTGCCTTTGCTGCCTACCTGTTTTTGTGGGTGCGCAGGCAAAAGGAAGGAAACGCGCGCATCATGGAAGTATCTGCGCTCATCAAGGCGGGCGCCAACACATTCATGCGCCGGGAATACGGAATTCTGGCGGTGTTCGCCTGTATTGTGGCTGCGCTGATCGTCCTGTTCCTGCCCAAGCCATTCTGGCAGGGAGATTTTTCGCAAAACCTGGCTATGATGGTCGCCTATCTGGCAGGTACCATTCTATCCGCCATTGCAGGCAAGATTGGCATTCTCGTGGCTACATCTGCCAATGCGCGAACCGCCGAAGGCGCGCGGCAGGGCATCAAGCCCGCCTTCCTCATTGGATTCCGCGGCGGCGCCGTCATGGGCCTTGCCGTGGTGGGCTTCAGCCTGCTGGGCGTTTCCCTGGTGCTGATGCTTCTGGGCGACTCCTCCATTCTGTTGGGCTTTAGCTTTGGCGCAAGTTCCCTGGCGCTGTTTGCCAAGGCCGGCGGCGGCATTTTTACCAAAACTGCCGATGTCAGCGCCGACCTTACCGGCAAAGTGGAACTGGGAATTCCCGAGGATGATCCCCGCAACCCCGCCGTCATTGCGGACAACGTGGGCGACAAGGTGGGCGATGGGGCGGGCATGGGCGCGGATCTATTCGATTCCAACGTGGCGGCCATGACCGCGGCGCTGGTCATTGCAGAAGGGCTGGGCGGAGCAGCAAACACCATGATGGTTTTCTGTTACGCGGCGCTGGGGTTGATCGCTTCCATCATCGGCATCGCCACCGCGCGCATCAACCAAAACGGCAACCCCACGCGGGCGCTGAATTCTTCCACATATGTTACCACCGGTCTGTTCATCGTCCTAACCGCGCTGGCAACGGCGATTTTCCAAGGGTTTTCCTGGCGCGTGTGGGGCGCTTCCACGGTTGGACTGTTGGTGGGCGTAATCATCGGCATTACCACGGACTATTTTACGGACGACAGCAAGCCCATCGTGCGCCGCGTAGCCCATGCGTCCCATTCCGGTTCCGCCTTCACGGTGCTTTCCGGGATCTCTTATGGTTTTATCTCCGTGCTGCCCGCCATGATCGGCATTGCCGTATCCGCGCTGGTAGCATACAAGCTTTGCGCCCCCATGGGTGATGGCTACGCCATGTACGGCATTGCCATGGCAGCGGTGGGCATGCTTTCCATCGTCGGCATGATCATCAGCAACGATGCCTACGGCCCCATTGTGGACAACGCTCGCGGCCTTGCGGAAATGGGCAATCTGGGCGAAGAAACCATCCGTGTGGCCGACGAGTTGGACAGCGCGGGCAACACCGTCAAGGCCGTGACCAAGGGCTTTGCCATTGGCGCGGCGGGACTGACGGTCATCTCTCTGTTGGGCGCATACATGTCCGAAGCCAACGCCGCGCTGATTGCAGCGGGCCGCGAAATCATCACCGGGTTCGACGTCATGAATCCCCTGGTATTTTTCGGCATTCTGATTGGCGCAGCGATTCCGGCGGTGTTTTCCGCTATGCTGATGCTGGGCGTAGACAAAAACGCACAGCGCATGGTGGAAGAAATCCACCGGCAATTCCGGGAAATTCGCGGTTTGAAGGAAGGCAAGGAGGGCGTTCAGCCGGATTACGGACGTTGCATCCATATTGCCACCAGCGGCGCGTTGATGGAATTGATTCCTGCGGGACTTGTGGCGATTCTTTCTACGATGGTCGTAGGGTTCATCGGCGGCCCGTTGGCCATCGGCGGTTTCCTGCTGGGCAACATTGTTAGCGGATTGCTGCTGGCGTTGTTTATGTCCAACGCGGGAGGCCTGTGGGACAATTCCAAAAAATATGTGGAAGCGGGCAACGAAGGCGGAAAAGGTTCGGAAGCCCACAAGGCTGCCGTCGTCGGGGATACTGTGGGCGATCCCTTTAAGGATACGGCAGGTCCTTCCATCAACACGCAAATTACGGTCGTTTCCCTGGTTGCTTCCCTCATGTCCGCCATCTTTGTCGCGTATTCTCTGTTCCGCTGATTTGTCCGTCGATGGGATCCCGGCCGTTGTGCCGGGATCCTTCTGTAAATACAATCATCCCTGTCATCTTGACAAAGACCGCTTCTCATGGTAAAATATACTCTGGTTTTCCGTTCTGCAAAAAACCGCAGATGCGTTCCGTGGGGCACGATGCAAAGGGTTGTTTGCGAAACCATGTGCGCCCATCGCGCAGCAGGATGGGGCATCCGCCTTCCAGGGCGAGGATGGGACGCCTTCGGGACGGGCCTCTTCCGCAAAAATTTCCGATATGTCTCCGTAGCTCAGCAGGATAGAGCGTTCGCCTCCTAAGAATATGTTAATCACGGGCCAAATGATTTTTTGAAATCTGAAGTCCGGTTCGAATGGAGTCGCGATTTCGGCGTTTTTCTAACGCCGGGGAAGAGGAACATTTTTAAGAAAATTGCTTTCAAGGGGCAAAA
>JAQXRL010000159.1 GCA_029218505.1 Eubacteriales bacterium
CGTGGAAGGGCCGTCCGGATGTGGAAAGACGACGCTGCTGAACATCATGATGGGGCTGCTTCCTCAGGATGCGGGAAACATTCTGCGAAGCAACGTGGACAAAATGGCGGCGGTATTTCAGGAGGACCGGCTGATTGAACATATGTCGCCTCAGGACAACATTCGCATTGCCGCGAAAGGCATTTCTCCGGAAAGCATTGCTGCGGCTCTGAGCAGGGTTGGTTTGGATCAGCGGGATCAAAAGAGCGTCCGGCATATGAGCGGCGGACAGCGGCGCAGGGTTGCCATTGTGCGCGCGGCGTTGGCGCGGCCGCAGCTTTTGCTGCTGGATGAACCTTTTCAGGGATTGGACGAGGAAGCGCGCAAAAAAACGGCGGCGTTTTTGCTGGACGAATGCCCAAACGCCGCAATGGTATTGGTAAGTCATGATGCGCAAGACGCGAATTTGATGAAAATTTCCGAAAAACTCAGGCTTTCTTGTAGGGGTCCGGGATGCGAAGGGTAATGGCGCCGGGCAAAAGTTCATATTCCCCAAAGTCACAGCGATGAAGTTCGCCATCCAGATTGAACGTGGTGTCCTGTCTGGAGATGGACAATTTACGGCATTGATGCGTTTCGCCCAAGCCAACGCGCGTGTGCAGACCCAAAAAATACAGGAAAAACAGAAAGAAGATTTGCCATTTCTTTACGGGCTTTACGACGACCACATCAAACAGTCCGTCGTTGACCAACGCATTCGGAACGGCGCGCATTCCGCCGCCGATATACCGGCCGTTGCCAATGGACAGCACGGAAAAGCGAACGGATTGTTCCGCTTCGCCGTCAAAACGGACCGTGGCTTCGGTAGGTTTGTAATGCCGCACGGCATCAAATACGCCCAACAAATATGGAAACAACCCCTTAAAGCGGCGTTTGTATTTTTCCGTTTCCCGCAGCACTTCCACATCCAGGCCCGTGCCGGAAACATTGAGGAAATATCGCTGGTTCATCCTTCCCGCATCCACGGAAAATTCCGGCGCGTGCAGCTGCGCCTTCAAACAGTCAAGGGGATCTGCAGGCAGGCGCAACGCGCGAATAAAGTCATTGCCGGTGCCGCAGGGGGCGATGAGCAGCGGAATGTTCTTGTATAGCATTCCGGAAGCGGCTTCCAACAGTGTGCCGTCTCCGCCCACGGAGACAATCGCTTCGCAGCCATCTGCGCATGCCTTGCTTGCCAGAATGGTGGCTTCGCCGGGACGCGTGGTGTGCTCAACGCGATACTGGATGTTTTCCTGGCGCAGCAGCGCTTCAATTTCGGGCAGCATGCGCAGCGAGCGTCCATTTCCGGCCGCGGGATTGACAACCAATGCGAACATTGTAAGATCAACTCTTTTGCTTTTGCATTGAGAAAACGCGCGACACGCAATCAGCCTTGTCCCAAAGCTGCATGAAGGCAATGAACACCTGCCTGCCGGACCGCCACCGGAAATTTTGCGAGGTTTTCAAACGCCCGCAGTGCGTTCTTCCGTCGGGGCAAAAGACGCGTTTCTGGCGCCTTGCGCGCTTTTTTTATTGTACCCTTTCCGGGGGAGGCTGTCAAGCGTCAATCAGACGGATGCTTAAATCATATTCGCATTTTGCCTCGGCAAAATGCTCGCGCCAATGATAGTCGTTCCATGCATCCAGGGTGGGGAAACCAAGGGAGGCGCGGATGGCATAGCCAAAGGGATCCACCTGTAATTCCTGACAGTGACGCGTCAGCGCATGCATTTGTTCCAGCAACGCTTCCTTTACGCGTTCGGGTTCGGGAAACGTTGTATTGTTTTCCATGTTTAGCGCAATGCGAACTTTGATCAACGGCTGGTCCGTGGAAGTATCGACGGAGAGAATGGGCATTCCGGATGCGGAAAGATAGGCCGTGTGGCCGTCAACGACGATGGAAAAATTGGTGACGCCGCCTTGGATGAGATTTAAGCACAAAACTTCGTCGCCTGTCAGCGTGTCGATCATGCGGCCGTCGCGAAACAGCACTGCTCCCAAGAAAATGTTTTCTGCATCGCTGGAGGCAGTAAGGGCGCTTGGCGTGTCGGCGCCGCCGATTTGCAAGGATGTCTGCTGGTCTTCGGGTTTCGCATAACGCTCTTTGGTGCTGCCATAAATCGCCAGGGGATCTGCGAACGAGGAAGCGGTGGAATAGAACGCGTCGGAAAAGCTTGCGTCCGGAACAAAGCCCAGGTCAACGTGGTTTTGAAGCGCCGAGGTGATTGCAATGGAAAGCCTGGTTCCAATCACCGGTTTTTGCACGGAGATGAATTCTTTGGCGCTTTGCTGACAGACGACGAACCATGCGGACGTATCCAGCAAATAAGAATAGAACATGCTGTTCATCACGTCCTTGAAGGCGTCGCTTCTGGCCAACTCTTCCGAAATGACAATCATAATGGTTTGGTTCAGGTTTGTTTTGCATCGCAAAACATTTTCCAAAGCATGTATGGCGTCGCCATACGAAGGCCCGGTCGCATTGGCAACCATGTAGGAGTTTTCACTGTCGGAACTGCTCGTGCCCTTTAACACCTGCGTCGTTACTTCAATTCCTTCAGGAACCGCATCCACGCCAATGGTGAGCACATACGCCTGGTTTTCCACCTGATCCGATTGCATACAGCCCCCCAAGAACAGGGATAGCGCCAGAACGGCGATTAGACCGCGTTTTCGCATTGAGATTTTCCTACCTTTCGGATTTGTGCCGCCAAAAACAGCGCAAGAAAACTTGCCCAGACCGCGATATATTGCCAGATGGACAGAAACGTCGTGATTTCCCGTTCCGAAAACCTGGTAAGGGAGACGGCAAATATGCCAATCACGATGACCAGAATAAGGATTCGCCCGTGTATTTTGGGCAGGAACGCTTGCAAAAGCGCTGCGGAGGCGAACGTTTCGGAGCATAACAGGTAAAGCAGGCTGATGAACCACAGAATGATTAACGGAAGCTGCAACGCCAAGGGAAAGCGTCCGTTTGCGAAAAGAAGATCAAATTGGAAAACCCTGGTATGAATGGCGCCCTGCATTGCGGGCGATTCCATGCTCAGCAGGAGCAAGAGAACCGTGGCAAGCCCGCAGGACATGCCTAGCGACCAAACCATGTTTACCTGGCGATGAACGCGCCCGGGTTTGGCAATGAGCCATATGGGAAACAGGCTGGCATACCAACCGGCCGACCGGAAGGCGCCTTGCAACAGGGTTGCAGCGTTTTTGCCCAAGATTGGCGCAAGAAAGCCAAACCGATAGCTGGAAAATTGCAGAAGAATGACCACGCCCATGAGCAGGGGAAAGGCCTTGATCCAAATTCGGGATGAGCTTCCCAAGCCGATTCCGTTCATGGAGACGGAATACAGGATCACCAACATCAGGCCTGTGCGCAAATAAAGCACGGAATTGCTTCGCAGGGCGACATACCCGGCGGAATATGTGATTCCCATGGCGATGCTGGCGGCATCCACGGTCATGACCAGGATCCACAGGAAGGACAACGCGCGAACGGCGCCTTTGCCGCATGCCGTGCTCAGGGTTGCGTAGGGCATGCCGGAATGCTTTTTTGTCCAAGCATTTGCCGCAAAGCCAATGGGCAGCACCAAAACGCCGCCCATGAGCGCCGCCAACCAAGTGGCGCTGTATAGTTCCGGGGTGTCGATGGCAATGCCAAAGAAAACCCGCGCCGTTGCGGCGGTTACGCATAACCAGCGAGCAGAATCCGCGGAAATGGATAATTTCATTCGTCCTCCTCCTCGCCGTCTATCCAGTTATTCCTGGGCGCGAAAAACATGCGCGTCTTTTGCATCCACAACGGCAGACGCAACAGAATGTCCGGATTGTGGGGCCGCCAAGGCGCGACGGGCGCCATATAGGGCACGCCAAAGGAGCGCATGGAGCACAGATGACAAAACAGGGCGAATGTGACCAGCAAGATGCCGTACAATCCGGCAATCGCTCCGGCGAAGATGATTAGCAGACGGTAAACGACCGTGCCAACGGAAAAACCATAGTTTGGAATCACGTAATTTCCCAAACCGGTGATGGCCACGATAATAATCATGATGGGGCTGATGATGCTGGCGGCTACGGCGGCCTGGCCCAGGATTAAGCCGCCCACAATGCCCAACGCGGACCCGATTTGGGAAGGCATGCGGGTGCCTGCTTCGTTGATCAGGTAAAATGCGAGTTCCATAATCATGGTTTCCAGCAAGACGGGGATGGGCACGCTGGATCGGGCCTCCGCGATGGAAGAAAGCAGCGACATGGAAATCAAATGCGTGTGATACAGCGTCAGGGCGACATACAAGCCCGGCAAAAACAGAGACAGCAGAATGCCGAAAATGCGAATGATGCGCAGAAAGGAACCGTATTGCCAGCGCATATAGCTGTCATCCGACGCATGCAGCAAATGATAGAGGGTGATGGGCGCGATCAACGCATAGGGAGAATTGTCCATCACCAGGACAACCTGTCCGTCCAGCAGGCAGGATACGGCCCTGTCTGGGCGTTCGGTTTCCAGCATTTGCGGAAGCAGGGCCATCCATGAATCTTCAATATATTGCTGCAATTGGCCGATTCCCTGGACGCACGGGGCGTCCAGGCATTTGATCCGCCGGCGGATTTCTCGCAATACCGTTTCGTTGGCTACGCCCTTCAGGTAAAGAATTCCCACCCGGGAAGGTACCTTTGTTCCCACTTCCGTGAATTCTGTAATCAGCTGCGGAGACTGGCAATAGCGGCGCAAAAGGGTAATGTTGGTGCGCATGCTTTCCACGAAGCCTTCTTGCGAGCCGATGACGACGGATTCGTTGGTGGTGTGGGAAACGCTGCGCTTTTCAAAGCCGCGGGTTTCCAGCAAAATGGCCTGCTGTAGGCCTTCCGCCAAGAGCAAAGTCATGCCGGACAACACGGATGCCAGCAGTTTTTTGTATTGCGTTTCTTCTTCCAGCTGCGGAATTTCCAGAACGTGTTCCTGCAGGAATTTCAGCCGGGCCTGGGGTTCTGAAGGCGGAGAGGCGGGACACAGTTTCTGCGCTGCGCGCAGCACAAAATCGCTGACGCGATCCGAATCCGCCATGCCGTCGATCAACACAACGCACATTTGAATTCCGCAAGCAGAAAAGGAATGGAACACCGCATCCTTGTTTAACGGATAATTCAGAAGCGTCTGCAAATTTTGGACATCCGCGTCGAAATCTCCAAGAATCTCGCCGTTGAGCAGCGCGTTGTTTGGCATGTTTGCCATGCTGACTCACCTCAAATTTGTATTCAATAGGAAGGATGCGCCATGGAATGTGATTTTATCCATGGAATTTCAAAACGAATTTTGCGCATTTCAGAAAAAAGGCCATGAAACCCAGATGGGTTTCATGGCCCGGACTTTGGAAAAACGCAGGGGAGCACGAGAGGGCTTCAGGCCTTTCGAATGACAAGCGTGGCCGTGGCGGGGGAGCAATGGCGTCACCCAAGCATGCTGTCGGGCAACTTTGCGGTGAGGGTTATCACGCTGATTTGCGGCTGATTCAGCAGACGGAAGGGCATCAGCGGAACGTTGGAATTGGTGGAAAGCCCCTTGGTGATATACACCTGAGATTCGGAAACCACGCTGAGCCCGCTTACGTCTTCCTTGGCGGGAAACCAGCCATACCGGTCAAGGGAGGGATTGTCGATATAAAACGCGCCAATCAAGGGAAGGCGCATTACGCCTCCGCAGGAATGACCGGCCAAGATCAGATCCGCTTCGGTAAGATAGGTTTTGCTGGTGGCGTCGTGGGCGCAGGAGGCGTCGATGAGTTCGTCGGAAGGCACCTGGTGGGCTAGGGACAGATGCACGTCCGTGGCGTTCATGTTTGCCACGGCTGTGGCCAATTCAACCGCCAGTTGTTTGCGATATGTGGTGTATGGGATGGATGCATAATCGGCGTCAAGCCCTGCCAACACGCCGTCCGTCTCCTGCGCCACCTGATCCTCGTAACGGGCCTGGTTGTTTGCGGCGTTGATGTTCAGCATGGTTGCCGGAGACAGCCATAGCTTTGCGGAATCCACCTCTACGCAAATGGGGGAATCAACATAAATCGCGCCCCGTTCCATTGCGCCCAGAATCCAGTCCTCCAACAGCATTTGTTCCAGCGTGCCCGTGATGTTCCGGGCGGTGGGAACATAGGGTCCGGGGTCTGAATCGCCGCAGATAAAATATACGGGTTTGCGGGTGCCAAGGCCTTCCAAAAGTTCGTATAACGGTTGCGCGTCGCCGCCTTTGCCCACCATGTCGCCCAACAGGAACACACAGTCGTAATCCAAACTTTGAATTCGGCGCAACAGAGAGTTTTGTTCGTCGCCAAAACGGCTGCCGTTCAAATCGGAAATGACCAGCAGCGTATATCCTTCCAAATCTGCCGGGAGGCCGACGATGGTTACGGTATTGCTGTCCACCTGGATGGAAGCGTTGTCCAGGACGATGGCGCCCACCAGCACAAGCGCCATGAGCACAAGAAAGAATGGCCAGAACGTAATTTCGTGGCCCAGAATTTTGATGGTGCGGCCGCGGCTTTCCCGTCTCCCTGCGCCGGACATCCATTCGAAAAACCCAATGGGCTTTTGAAACCGGTTGACGGAAAAGAGCGTCTTGCGGTTTTGATCGGCATGCGGCTGTCCGGAACGTTTGCGCTTTGAGGCCGGGCGTTTTTTCTTTGTGCTTTTTTTTCTGGCGCGGGCGGGCGTATCCGTTTCATCGCCGTATGTTCGGGTTTCCTCCGCGGGATATGCCTCGGAAGAAAACAGTTCCGCATCCAGAGATTTGTTTTCCGTGCGTTTTGCGTTGTTATCGGGCATGTGTTGGCTCCTGTTCAATGGAATGTTTCTATTATAAATCCAAATCGCGGATCTTTCAAGTCGGGTTGGGATATGATATAATAAAGATTGAAAATTGCGAAGGGATTCCGGAAGGGGAAACATGCCGGAAAGTTACGGAGGAAGCGTTCATGGCGAAGGCGAAGACGGTATATGTATGTGCGTCTTGCGGATATGAGACGGCGCGCTGGATGGGCAGATGTCCCGAATGCGGGGAATGGAACACGCTGTCGGAGCAGCTGCGGGAAGAGGAAAAAAAGCTGCCGGAGAAAAAACTCAGGCGCGATCCGGGAACGGATGCAGCCGCCATGCGCATTGAAGACATTCCCGACGACAACATTGCCCGCCTGTCCTGCGGCATTGGCGAATTGGATCGCGTGTTGGGCGGCGGCGTGGTGGAAGGCGCGTTGATGCTGGTGGGCGGCGATCCGGGCATTGGAAAGTCCACGCTGCTTACCCAGGTTTGCGCGAACATGGCGGAGGCGGGCATGCGGGTTCTGTATGTTTCCGGAGAGGAATCGGCCAGACAGATCAAAATGCGCGCCAACCGTCTGGGCGCGGCAGGCAGCGGGTTTTTTGTGCTCAGCGAAAACGACTTAAACATTGTGGAACGCCGAATGGAGCAGCTTTCGCCAGAAGTGATGGTGGTGGATTCCATCCAGACCATGTATCTGCCGGAGATGGCGTCTGCGCCGGGCAGCGTATCTCAGGTTCGGGAATGCTCTTCCCGACTGATGCGATTGGGCAAGGCTTCCGGGTGCAGGACATTTTTGGTGGGGCATGTCACCAAGGAAGGAAGCATTGCGGGGCCGCGGGTTCTGGAGCACATGGTGGATGCGGTTTTGTACTTTGAGGGCGACCGCCAGCATCAGTATCGATTGCTGCGGGCGGTGAAAAACCGCTTTGGTTCCGTCAACGAACTGGGAATGTTTGAAATGGCGGAAGAAGGCATGGTGGAAGTGGGCAACGCCAGCGAGGTATTGCTTTCGGAACGCGCCCATGACGCCAGCGGTTCCGTGGTGATGTGCGCGATGGAAGGCTCCAGGCCGCTGCTGACCGATGTTCAGGCATTGGTGGCGCCCACCGTGTTGGGCAATCCACGGCGCATGGCCAGCGGCGTGGACCAGGGAAGATTGGCGCTTTTGCTGGCGGTGCTGGAAAAACGGGCAGGATTGCGCTTGTTCGACAAGGATGTGTACATCAACATTGCCGGAGGAATGACATTGACGGAACCGGCGGCAGATCTGGCGCTGTGCGCAGCGGTGGCATCGTCTTTGTGGAATGTGAATGTTCCGAAAAATGCCGCCGTTGTCGGGGAGGTTGGCCTGTCCGGGGAAATTCGCGCCATTGCGCAGGCGGAACGCAGAATGCGGGAATGCATGCGGCTGGGGTTCGATATGCTTGTTTTGCCCAAAGGAAATATGAAGGGATTGCGCGTTCCGGAAGGCATGAACGCAATTGGCGTAGAAACGCTTCCGCAGGCGCTTTCGGCGCTGGGATTGGCGCGGAGATCCAGGGAATAATCCGGCAAGACGCGGCGCAAACTATCCAACGGAGGTGGTTTGTGCGTGAAAAAGCTGCTCGCACTTTTGATGGCGTTGACATGTTTGGCGCTGGTGGGCTGCATGAATACGGAGGAATCCCGGGATGATTCCGCGAAAGGCGTCAATGCTGCCGTGAAACCCGTGATTCCGGAGAAGTTAGAGACAGACCAAGACGGCGTGCCGATTCTGACAGTGTACAACATCGCCACGGAAAAATTGGAAAAAATGGATTTGGAGACGTATGTTACGGGCGTCGTGGCGGGAGAGATGCGAAATGACTGGCCGGAGGAAGCGCTGAAGGCCCAGGCAATCCTGGCGCGCACCTATGTGTTGAAGTTTGTGCAGGACAAAACGTCCAAGTACAGCGGCGCAGATATTTCCACGGACGTGAGCGAGGCGCAGGCATACAGCACGGAGAACATCAACGACCGGGTCAAGGAAGCGGTGGAAGATACCCGGGGCGAAGTGATGAGCGTGAACGGGGAATATCCCTACGCATGGTTTCATGCGCACGCGGGCGGCGTTACGGACTTGCCCTCTGTGGCGCTGGCCTATGGCGACGAGGATCCGTCTTACCTGAAACCGGTTCAGTCGCCGGATTCCGAGGAAGCGCCGGACACGGTGAAAAACTGGACGGCGACCTTTACGGCCCAGCAGGTGGCAAAGGCATGCGCCGATGCGGGCGTGGAAACCGGCACGGTGGAAAGCATTGAAATTGGCAGCAAAGGAGAAAGCGGCCGCGTGAAGGAATTCGTGGTCAACGGCAAGAATGTTTCCGCCGCGGAGCTGCGCATCAACATTGGCGCAAATGAACTGAAAAGCACCATGATTGACGATGTGACGCTGAAGGACGGGAAGATCACCTTCACGGGCAGGGGCTTTGGCCATGGCGTGGGCATGTCCCAATGGGGCGCATATGCCATGGCGAAGGAAGGCAAGGATGCCGAGGAAATTGTGGAACACTATTTTCAGGGCGTGGACATTGTAGAACTCTGGGACGACTGATTGGTTTCAAAAACGCGCCTGAAGGCTGGAATGCCTTCAGGCGCGTCAGCTTGTCCCAAAAGTCTTTTGGACAAGCTGGTGGACGGGGAAGCAAGCTCTCCCGCCACAGCCATCCTTTCCGGATTTTGATGAAATCCTGCGGATTCCGGCCGCAAAATCAGCGCCCGTGGTCGCCGTACGCGCCGCCGGCCACGATTGGGATTTGAGCGGTCTGAAGCCCTCTCGTGCGCTCCCT